>JAZSGD010000059.1:0-19002 GCA_045532555.1 Eubacteriales bacterium
TACATTATATCACGCAGAATCGCCCTTGTCAATAGCTTTTGAAAATTTTTTTTGAGTTTCCCAAAAGCGTTTTGTAAACATACGATAGAAAACAAAACAAAAGATTTAAAAACTGCCAAATTTAACAAATTTCAGACCGTTAGGCAATATGGAAAAGCAAGAAAGATCTTCGTCAACTTCGAGAAAAGCGCGATCTTCATCAACGGAGAAAATTTTTGCATTTTCACCCGTTTCGCCCTCAAAAGAGAGGGAAATCTGCTGCTTCTCGCCGGTGTGATTAACTATCGCAATCGCCGAGCCCTGCTCGCCGCGCGCTGCGAGAACGTAAACGCCGTCACAGTCCGAGTAACACTCAACCTGCTCGCCCAGCACATAAAGCTGACCGAAGATATAGAAGGAATAGTACGTGTTGAACACTCCCCCGTTTATCGGATTGAAAATGCCACAATATGGAGACATAACGTTGGAATCGTAGTACATCATCATATCGACTGGAGAGCTTTGCATAGCGATCATGCTTGCCAGCACGTTGGCTGCATCCTGTGCGCTACCGCGCAGATGAAAGCTTGGATTCCATTCGTTGAGGTGTATCTCACAGTCCGCGTACCCTGCCTCGTCAAGAGCTTTTCTTGGGAATTTTGCAAAGTCGACAATGTCGTGCAGACCCGCATAGCTGTGCCAGCTGAAAAAGTCAAGCGGAAGCTTGCGGTCGCGTATGTATTCAATAAATTTTACGAAAAATTCAATAAAATACTCGGTTCGTGAGGATGAATTAGCGATGTTTGAGACGTCGACCGAGTTTATTGCGTAAAATCCGCATGATCCGTAGCCGCCGATCTTCAAATGGGGAAATTTGTTTTTCAAATGTGTTGCCGTGACCTCGTAGAGTCTGAAATAATCCTCCATAGAACCCTTCCACATCACGTTGTCCTTGACGTCGGGCTGATTATCGGGCTCGTTCCATAATTCCCAATATTCAATACCCATTCTGAAACCGTTTGCCCACCCCTCGTTGTAGTGAAGGATGACGTGCTCGCATATACGCGCCCATTTTTCATAATCCTTCGGGGGAAAGATGTGATACGGCTTTATGTATTGATGATTTTCGATCGAAACACCGAGGCGGTAATATGGCTTTATGCCGTTGGCACACATTTCGGACAGTAACGCATCGGTGAAAGCGAAATCGTAGGACGCGGGATCGTTTTCGTCGGCATCAAAGCAGGGAAAAACGTTCGGTATATCAACGTAATGCGCGCCTCCAAAATAGCCTCCCGTGTCGTGCAAACGGGCGTACGGCACGTGTGCCTCGCGAAGCTTACTGAAAAGACCGTATCCCCAATCCGTCGGAACGGTCGGCATGTTGTTGACCGCGTGCATTGGCTTGATCCTTCCGCAGCTTTTATCAAAATCTGTATGTATTTTTACCATAAGCGAGCCTCCTCGGTGATTATCGTACCTTAATTATACCCCTTTGGAGTCGGTTTGTCAACTCGTTTTGCGATTTGAATAACAACAGCCGCTTGCCCGAAGACAAACGGCTGTGTTTTTTTAAAACTTATTCGGATTCTTATTTTCCGTAAGGAGCTCTGCGGTGCTTTGCGTTTTCGTTCGCACCCGAGTCCTTTTCCGCTTCGGTGCCGTGTGTGGCATCCTCGCGGTTGTCGTCGTCCACAACGTCACTTACGATATTACCTGCACCGTTTATAACGTCGCCTGCCATATCGCCAACGTCGCTGCCGATCTCACCGACAACGTTGTCGTTCGTAGCCTTCTTTGTGGTCTCTACTGTCGTTTCCTTGCCTGAGTTGTCGTTCGTTGTGTTATCGTTTACTCCGCAAGAGGCTAACAAGGCACTCGTGCACATGGTCAGCGCCAATGCGGAAATGATGATATTCTTTTTTAACATAGCCTGTGCTCCGTATTCGTCTCTTTGCGCCAATTTGATTTTATCAGGTTGACGCAAAGTTAGTTTGCCCCACAGATTTGATTTTCAACCCTGAATTTTTGCGGTAAAGTGTGGAATATAACGCAAAGGACGGAAATAAATTATCAAATAAGGCGGTTTTGTAGGACCAGACCGTCAAAATAGCGCTTTAACAAATATATTTTGGTGTATCGACTTGACATTTATAATAATATGAGATATAATTTAAAAAGAAATCACAAGAAAAATTTTGCATTTGCACTTGCGCTGCTGATCCTGCTTTGCACGCTTGTTACAGATTGTTTCGCTTCGGAAGACGAAACGGTTATAACCTGTCAAGAAAAGGGTTGCCTGTTCCTTGACGTTTCGGTGTCGGATGGCGGCGGCTGTGTCGAAGTGATTTTGAGCTCCTCACGCGGGGCTTGCGGAGTGCTTGCGACGTTTTTTTACGACTCTGAACGTTTTTCTTTTTTGACCTTTGCAAAGAGTGACACGCTTTCCGAGCAGGTAACCGTTTCTTGTTATGATTCGAATGGGAATTTGAGAGTGCTTATCGATGCGGATGAAAATTTCGAAGGCGGCATTTGGTGCAGATTTTTCTTTTCAATGAAACAAGAGGACGAATCGTTGATAAGTAAGCCCTTCTCCGAGATAACCGTATCGGCTGAGGCCGCGTACGAGGTGTCGGAATCGGGATATGGCGAGATCTGTTTTGAGGGCGCAAGCGCGCGATTAGATCTGTGTGAGCATTTGGGTCAAGGACAGACGAATGACGAAAAAAGCAACGCGGTGTCGGTGCAATGGATAGATTACGGAGCGAACCCTGAAAAACGTTGCACGTTGTGTATTTCCGGCTTTGCCGACAGAGAGGCATTCGCGGCGGGCTTTGAAGTTACGGTGAGCTATGAAAATGTCGCCGAAAGCTATACTGTCTCTCGCGTTTTACCATCGATGGCGGAGGACAAACGAGGATATACGGCGATAATTCTGTTGCCGTTTCGCCAAAACTTTTACGTCACGGTCCGAGCGATCAAATATTCGGCAAGAGATGCCGTTTGGACGGAAGAAATATATTGCTTTTTCGTAAGCGATTCGGGAATAGAACGAGTCGGGTTTGACCGATAAAATTCAAAAGAGGTATTGATAAATGAACAAGGACGTCACGAAAACAAGGATGCGAGAAATACTGGCGATAATTCTGTCGGCTTTGATGATCGCGGGGATCTTTTCCTGCTTTTCTGTGCTTGCAGACGAGAGCACGGGGGAGAGCACAAGCGGTAGTGCGGGAGGAAATACTGAAGATCCGTCGTGCGTGGTGTTGCGTGCCGATGACCTTATAGGCAAGCTGTACGCGTCAAACGACACGTCTGCGGAGATTGGCGAGCGTGACGGAATTTCGGTTATTGATCTTACCGTAGTTGAGGAAACCAACGATGCATTCGTATACGTCGATCTTAAGGGGTATGCAGCAACCAAATATGTAACGATCCTGACCTATGCCGATATCAATTCCGCCGTTAAGTTTTCCATTTACTATCACACGAGCGCAAGAGGCGCCGAGGATATGAGCTTGGGAGAGGATGCGAGGATGGCTTCGCCTTACATGTTTGGCACAGGCTGGCAATTCTTGGAATATGATATGAGCAACGAGCCCGGATGGGGAGGAAGCATATACACTTTTAGAATGGATTATTTGGAGGCTGGAATGTTTTCGGCGGGAACTCAATGCCAGATCGCAGCGATCATACTTGCGGACGATGCCAAAGCGGTTCACGAAGCCGCGTATGATCTGATGACAGAAATATACACTCCCGTTCAGACGCTTTCGAATTTCAAAGAGTCGGACGTTGCATATTTTAATTCAAACAGCTATCAATCTCCTCCGGTAAACACTCAAATAGAGACCAGTGGCGATGCGCTCTCATATAAATTCGTCAGCGAGGGGGGGCAAAACGATCCACACGCTATGTTTGATTATCTTGGTTATGTCAATGCCAACGGAATGCAGGCGCTTACGACCGATGATTTTAGGTATACGGTCATAAGGTACAGAGCGCCCTCGATCAAAGATGCCGTTATGGAGCTGTTTACTATAACGGGAAGCGCAGAAGATCTGTTTGATATGATCAGAATAGATGGATCGTATGCGTGCCACTCCACGAGCACAACGTATATGCGAACGAGTATGTGGAGTGCTATGGTTCTGGATATGGCAAGGGACGATGGCTTGGAAGAGAACACGGGACTGAAATACGGTTGGTATAGAGAGGATGGAGACAGGACATTCAAGGGCTTTCGTGTCGATTGGTGCGCAAAAGGCTACGAGGGCAATTATATTGAAATATCCGACTTCATCTTCTATCAGGACAAGACTGCGGCGCACGGAATGGCGTTTGCGCTGCTATCCTTGAATATCGGAGACGATTTGTTTTGGGGTTCGGATCCTGAAGATACAACCGAAGATGATGAAACGATCGGTGGCGATATACCGTCTCCGTGGGAGACCGATGAGACAACTGAGGAGAGAACCGAGGAGGAAACCACAGAGGAGACCGTTCCTGAATACGTGAATACAGAGGAACCCACCGAGGAAACTACCGAAGACATAACCGAAGAGACCGCCGAATCGACCTCAGACGCTACCACTGAGGAGCCTTCACAAAGTGAAACGGAACCCGAGGAGAGTGAGGACGAATCCAAGTCCGAGATCCCGATGATCCCGGGCGGTATTGGCGGATCTGACGATGAGCCCAAAGAGAAGGGCTCCGAGATGCCGTTCTATATTGCTTGCGGTGCGCTTGCACTTCTTAGTGTGGCATCGATTTCTACCGTTACCGCCATCAGAATAAAAGAAAAAAGACAATCCAAAACGGCATAAACAATAAAAAACGAGCTGCTATCGTAAAGATAACAGCCCGTTTTCTTTTAGTTATTATTTGTTTTGAATCGCCTCGGCAAGTTTTGCGGGAGTGTTGATCTCGGGGGAAAGCTCCACGGTCAAGCCCTCGTTTTCAAGCTGAATAACGAGCTCTGCAAGGTCGAGTGAGTCAAGACCCATTTCTGCGAATTTCTGATCAACACCGTAATTTTCAACGGGGCGACCCTGATATTCTGCGATGATTTCGATAATTTTCTGTTCCATAAATATTCTCCTGTATAAAGTATGGTTTGTCCGCAGACGTTGTATTCTGTAATCATTTTAACACAATTTTTTAAAAAAGTCAATGGAAAGAACTACAAAAAAAGAAAGCTTTAACGGTTTTTTAGAATTTTTTGCCGTTTTTTGTGTGATTTGTGATGCGGTTGTGAATATCTTATGCAAAAACAACCAATAAATTCGCATAAAAATACCATTAATTGTGATTTTTGACGATTGAAAATCGTGATTGTATATAGTATAATTAACGTGGAAATTATTTTTTGACAGGATCCGACAGGGTCAGGCGGAGGCAGATGTGAAACTTCTCGAGGACAGAATACGCCGCGACGGAAAAATTTTCGAGGGCGACGTGCTGAAGGTAGACAGCTTTGTAAATCATCGGATAGACGTTGGATTTATTAGCGAGCTGGGAAAAGAGTTTTACAGACTTTTCGGCGATTGCGGTATCAACAAGATACTTACGATAGAAGCGTCCGGCATCGGTATTGCTTGCCTTGTTGCTACGCATTTCGACGTTCCCGTCGTGTTTGCAAAAAAATCCAAGTCGATCAACATCAGCACAGACGTTTATTCGTCCAAGGTCGAGTCATATACCCACGGAAAGACCTATGACGTGATCGTATCAAAGGAATTTCTCGGCAAGGGCGACAAGGTGCTTATTATTGACGATTTTCTTGCAAAGGGAAGTGCTCTCAAGGGTCTGATAACTCTTGCCAAGGACGCAGGAGCAGAGATCGTTGGAGCAGGCATAATAATCGAGAAGGCATATCAGGGCGGCGGCGACTATATCCGCAACGAAATGGGTGTAAGAGTCGAATCTCTGGCAAGAGTGGCCTCGATGAGTGTCGAAGGCGGAGTCGTCTTCTGCGACTGATGCCGCAAAAATTTAATATCAAACTACCGATATAATCCCGAATGAGAGAATGCGATACGCATTCGAAGGCTCGGAAGTCTCTACCGCGCGGCGAAATGCGCGACTATTGGTGTTCCACAACGGGTGGACTATCGGCAGTTATTGAAATAACTGCTTTTTTTGTTTACAATCGGGAGCTTTCCCGGGTAAAAATAAAAAATTTATGGAGGAACATTGGACATGTTCAAGAAAATTCTCTCTCTCGTTCTCGTAGCTGCAATGATCGCAACCTTCTGCGCAGTTTTTGCATCCTGCGACACCGGCTCGGACGAGCTCAAGGGACTCAGCGAGTCTCCTCTTCCTACCCCCGCGGTTAGCTCGAGCGTTGAAATCCCCGACGATTTCAAGATCGGTTTCATCTGCCTGCATGATGAAAATTCCACCTACGACAACAACTTCCTCAAGGCAGTTGCTGCTGTAAAGTCCGCTCTCGGTCTTACCGACGAGCAGGTTGTTATCAAGACCCAGATCCCCGAGACCAACGATTGCTACGTTGCAGCAAAGGACCTCGCTTCCAACGGCTGTGACATCGTATTTGCAAACTCCTTCGGCCACGAGCCCTTTATGCTTCAGGCTGCAGCAGAATTCCCCGAGGTTGAGTTCTGCCACGCAACAGGTACCATGGCTCACACTGCAGGCCTTGACAACTTCCACAATGCATTCGCTTCCATCTATCAGGGAAGATATCTTGCAGGTATCGCTGCAGGAATGAAGCTCAACGAGATGATCAAAGCGGGCGATATCACCGCTGATGAGGCTGTTATGGGTTACGTCGGCGCGTTTACCTACGCTGAGGTTATGTCCGGATTTACCTCCTTCTACCTTGGCGCTAAGTCCGTATGTCCCTCTGTTACCATGAAGGTTCAGTACACAGGATCTTGGTACGACGAGGCACTTGAGCAGGAAGCAGCAAACGCACTTCTCTCTAAGGGTTGTGTTCTTATTTCCCAGCACGCAGACTCTATGGGTGCTCCCTCCGCATGTGAGGTTAAGGGTGTTCCGAACGTTTCCTACAACGGTAGCACCTACGATGCTTGCCCCGATACGTTTATCGTTTCCTCCGCTATCAACTGGGCGCCTTACTACGTATACATCATCGAGTCCGTTATTAACGGAACCGAGATCGTTGACGACTGGTGCGGCGGCATCAAGGAAGGCTCCGTAGTTCTTTCCGGCATCAACCTCGACGTTGCTGCAGAGGGAACTGTTGAGGCTATTGAGGCTGCTATCGCAGACTTCAAGGCAGGCACTCTCCAAGTATTTGACGTTACCAAGGACAACTACATCACCGTTAATGGCGAGAAGCTGACCACATACATGGCAGACGTTGACACCGACGATGCATTTACCCCCGACACCGAGGCTATCAAGGACGGTTACTTCAACGAGTCCGGAGATCGTTCGGCTCCCTATTTCAACATTCTTATAGACGGTATTGAAAACCTCAACACCAACTTCGGAGAATAAGTTTAACTAACAGCAAGGGCTGTCGCAATTTTGAAAATAGGGTTGCGACAGCCCGATTTGACTTTTGTTTTTGTATTTTAAGGGTATATTATTGAAAGACGGTATTTCGTTAAAATATAAAAACGTATGTTGCAAGGAGGTACGCTGTGAAAGGCGCAATAGCACTTGAATTAAAACACGTAACCAAGCGATTCGGAGCCGTTGTGGCAAACCACGACGTCAGTCTGTCGGTCCGCCACGGAGAGATACTTGCCGTTCTGGGCGAAAACGGAAGCGGCAAGACCACGCTGATGAATATGATCTCGGGAATATATTATCCCGACGAGGGCGAGATCTATATTGACGGCAACAAGGCGCAGATCCTGTCGCCCAAGGACTCCTTCAAATACGGTGTCGGAATGATACACCAGCATTTTAAGCTGGTAGACGTTTTCTCCGCGACCGAAAACATCGTTCTTGGTATTGAGGACGGAAAAAAGTTCAATTTGAAGGAATCGTCGGCAAGGATCGCTGAGATCGCCGATAAATACGGCTTTGAGATCAGCCCCGAGAAAAAAATATATAATATGTCGGTATCGGAGAAGCAGACGGTAGAGATCCTCAAGGTGCTTTATCGCGGCGCGGATATCCTTATCCTTGACGAGCCCACGGCGGTTTTGACTCCTCAGGAGACCGACAAGCTTTTCGCGGTGCTTCGCAGAATGCGAGACGACGGAAAGTGTATCATTATCATAACTCATAAGATGCACGAGGTCTTGTCGCTGTCCGACAGAGTTGCAGTCTTGCGTAAGGGCGAGTACGTCGGCACGGTCGAGACCGCGTCGACGAGTGAGAGCGAGCTGACCGAAATGATGGTTGGCAAGAAGATCGCGCTCAATATTGACAGAACCGACGCGCTCGGACTTGGCGAGCGACTTGTCGTTGACAAGCTGAATTGCTTGGACGAATACGGCGTCAAGGTGCTGCATGACGTCAGCTTTTCGGTGCATGGAGGAGAGATCTTGGGTATCGCGGGTATCGCGGGAAGCGGACAGAAGGAGCTGCTTGAGGCGATCGCGGGAATCCAGCCCACCGAAAGTGGAGAAATATCCTATATCGAGCCCGAGAGCAAGGAGCTTATCGACTTGAGAACCAAGACCACCGCCGAGATCAGAGACCTTGGAATCAGACTTTCCTTCGTTCCCGAGGACCGACTCGGAATGGGTCTTGTAGGAAACATGGACGCGGTTGACAACATGATGCTCCGCGGATACGAAAAGAGCACGGTTTTTGTTGACAGAAAGAAGCCCAAGGAGCTTGCCGATAAGATCATTGACGAGCTTGAGGTCGTTACTCCCGGCACGAGCACTCCTGTTCGTCGCCTTTCGGGCGGTAACGTGCAGAAATTGCTCGTGGGACGCGAGATAGCGTCTGCGCCCAAGGTGTTTATGGCGGCTTATCCCGTAAGAGGGCTTGATATCAATTCGTCATACACTATATACAACCTTTTGACCAAACAGAAGGAACGCGGCGTTGCGGTTATGTTCGTCGGCGAGGATCTTGACGTTTTGATGGATCTTTGCGACAGAATTATGGTAATCGCTTCGGGTAAGATCACAGGAATAGTCGATGCGAGAACTATTACGAAGGAAGAATTAGGCTTGCTTATGACCAAGACCACCTCTGTTTTTGAGGATCAGGAACCACATGCGAATTCTGAAGAAAAGGAGAGCCTTAGCGATGAGTGAGAATATCGATCGTGTAAACGAGACCGAAGCGGCAGCTCAAGACGTAAAGCCCGATGGTCACAAGGACAAAAAGAAGCGCGAGCCCCTTTTTCATATAACCAAGCGCGGACAGCTTCCGCTTATACAGGCGATAGGAATTCGTGCAGCGGCGATAGTGCTTGCGCTTATCGTCGGGGGAATCGTATCGGTCTTTGTCACGGGTAAAAACCCCATTGATATATACGCTTCAATTTTTGACGGAGCTTTTGGCAATGGCGACAGAACCTGGATCACACTTCAGGAGATCGCGGTGCTTCTTGGAATATCGCTTGCAGTTACCCCCGCCTTCAGAATGAGATTCTGGAACACGGGAGCAGAGGGACAGGTGCTTATAGGCTGTCTTGCAACTGCGGCTTGCATGTTCTGGGTAGGCGGAAGCGTCCCCGAATGGCTGCTTATCGTTATAATGCTTGGAGCAAGTATAATAGCAGGAATTTTGTGGGGAGTGTTGCCCGCGGTCTTCAAGGCCTTCTGGGGAACTAACGAGACCTTGTTCACCCTTATGATGAACTATGTCGCGATCCAGCTTGTCGAGAGCTTTTTGAAGATAGCAGACAAGAGTGGATCTAATACCGTAGGTCCGACGATATTGGTTCACGGATGGGTGCCAAACCTCTTTGGTGTTCAGTATCTGCTAAATATCGTTATCGTAGCCGCGCTTTGCGTGCTTATGTATATCTATCTGAAGAAGACCAAGCAGGGATACGAGATATCCGTAGTCGGAGAAAGTGAGAACACTGCGCGCTACGTTGGAATAAACGTAAAGAAGGTCATCATTCGTACGATGGCTATTTCGGGTGCGATATGCGGTCTTATCGGATTTTTGCTTGTTGGTGCGACCTCGCACTCTATCGACGCAGATCTTGTCAGCGGGCGCGGATTCACTGCGATCATGGTATCCTGGCTTGCTAAATTTAACCCCATAATTATGGTCTTGACTTCGTTTTTGCTGGTATTCCTTGATATCGGTGCGGGCGAGATGTCGTCTGCTCTTGGACTTAACAAGTCCTACGGCGAGATACTCACGGGAATCATTCTGTTCTTTATCATCGGATGCGAATTCTTCGTTCAGTATAGGATCAACGTAAATAAGAACCACAAGCTCTTTGCTAAGAAAGACGAAAAGGAGGTGCTGGAATGATCTTCGGATTTCCAATAGTATTGTTTATTCAGCGTGCTATTTTGCAGGGAACAGCACTGCTTTTCGGTTCGACGGGAGAGATCTTGACCGAGAAATCGGGAAATCTTAACCTCGGTATTCCCGGAATCATGTACATCGGCGGTATCTCGGGCGTTATCGGAGGATTCCTTTATCAGAATGCCGCGGGACGAACCCTCAACCCCGTGCTCGCGATACTCATTCCTTTGCTTTCAAGCCTTTTGGGCTCGCTTCTGGCATCCTTGCTGTATTGCTTCTTGACCGTAACACTCAGAGCGAATCAGAACGTAACGGGTCTTGCCCTGACCACCTTTGGAGTGGGCTTTGGTAACTTTTTCGGCGGCTCGCTGATCAAGCTTGTCGACAGCGAAGTCCCTTCGATCGCACTCACCAAGATCGCAAAGGTGTTCAAGAAAACCTTGCCCTTTGCCGACGATCTCGGTTGGTTTGGAGATATCTTCTTGAGCTATGGCTTTATGGTATACCTTGCGGTAATTCTGGCAATCGTTGCATCTATCTTCTTGAAAAAGACCCGCACGGGACTCTACCTGCGCGCAGTCGGAGAGAATCCCGCGACAGCGGATGCGGCAGGAATCAACGTTTCCAAATATAAGTATCTTTCCACCTGTATCGGCGGTATGATCGCGGGACTTGGCGGATTGTACTACGTTATGGATTACACCAACGGCGTTTGGTCGAACAACGGCTTTGGCGATAGAGGATGGCTCGCGATAGCACTTGTTATCTTTGCAACCTGGAAGCCCTCGGTCGGTATTGCGGGCTCGTACCTTTTCGGTGCGCTCTACGTGCTTTACAACTATATTAGCGTAAGTATGCCTATGATGCCTATCATTCAGATGCTTCCTTACGTGGTTACTATCATTGTTCTCATTATCACGAGCATGAGAAGTAAAAAAGAAAATCAGCCCCCCGCATCTCTCGGTCTTTCTTATTTCCGAGAAGAGCGATAGGAGATCTGATCGGGAAAGCTTTGCCATATAAGGCGCGGCTTTCCCGGTTTTTTGCAAAAAAGCAAGAGCTTTTTCCGTTTTTCAGTTGACAGAATTGCATCCGTGTATTATAATATATTTTAGTTAATCCTGCTTTGATTTGTTGAGAAAAGCCCTCGGCATCGACGAGCAAAAAATACTTTATCACGAGGTAAAATCAAATGTTTGAATCCTTAAAAATGAAAAACAGAAGCATTATTCTTGATACCGATATAGGTCCCGATTGCGACGACGTAGGAGCTCTTGCGGTGTTGTTTTCCTATGCAAAGGAAAATAACGTTTCGATACTCGGAGTCTGCAACTGTACGTCAAACACCTACGGAAGCGCAACTGTTGACGCGGTTAAGGAGTTTTGCAATGCCCCTGATTTTAAGATCGGAATGTATTCAAAACCGGGTTTTTTCAGCTTTGATAACCCCGCGCACGTAAAATACAACAAATATATCGCAGAAAAATATTCAAAAAAATATGACGATGGAACGCTTGAGCTGTTGCCCCACGTTTCATTCTACCGCAGTCTGCTTGCAAATGCCGAGGATGACGGAGTAGTGCTTGTAACCATTGGAATGTTCAATGCGTTTGCCGATTTTCTTAAGAGCGGCCCCGACAAATACAGTGAGCTTAGCGGACTTGAGCTTGCGAAGAAAAAGATCCACGCAGTAGTTTCTATGGCATCGATTTTGCCCGAGGGAAGAGAGTTTAACGTATTCTGCGACTACAAGGCGGCAAAATTCTGCTTTGAGAATTGCCCCGCGCCTATGTATCTCTCGGATTTTCACGTTGGTGTGTCAATATTGACGGGATATTCTCCCGAGGCTGCGGAAAAGTATCCGAACAATCCCATTGTCGAGGCATATCAGCTTTATACAAAGGGATTCCCTAAACCGGGATTCAACTGCACCTTCGATCTGACCGCAGTTCAGTTTGCTTTTGAAGGCGAGGGTGATCTTTATTCCTTGACCGCCCCCGGCAGAATTGAGTTCTATAATGCCGATCCCGAAAAATTCGAGGAAGATGCAAACCGATTTGTCGAGGATGAAAACGGCAAGATCTACTTTATGAAAAAAGTAGCCTCCGACGAGGAGATCGCCAAGAGCATTCAGGCAAGAATAGACGAATACGTATTATAATAAGATAACCCTCCCCGAGCTCTCGGGGAGGGTAAATTAAGAGAATCGAAAGAATATTATGGAAGAAAATATAAATTTGTACGAGTCGCGCGAGTTTAAGCGGTCTCGTATTGCATACAAATTGGAATGTGCCTTTGAGTACTTCGTGTCGCTCATGGTGGCGGATAGCCTCCTTGCAAAGCTTTTGACCTCAATAGGCTTTTCCGATGCTGAAACGGGAATTTTGTCGTCGTTTATTTCGCTTGCGTTTTTGTTTCAGATAATTTCAATATTCGTTATCAGGAAGATAACCAACACCAAGCGCTTTGCCGTGCTTTTTCACTCGCTGGGACAGATAGTCTGCATAATTATTTTCCTCATTCCGTTTATGCCGTTTTCAAAGCCGCTTGGAAAAGCCTTTACGGTGGTTTGCGTGCTTATAGCGTATTTCGGCAATTATATGGTCGCTACTCTTATTTACAGATGGGGAAATTCCTTTGTTGAACCAACTAAAAGAGGTAGATTTAACTCGGGTAAGGAGATGCTGTCGCTCCTGACGGGTGTGGTGGTGTCTATCACGGTCGGAATTGCCGTTGATAAATTTGAAAAAGCAGGGAGAGCAAAGGGAAGCTTTATTTTTATTGCGATCGCCGTGCTGATATTCTTCGCCTTTGACCTCGCGATGCTTCTGATCATGAA
This sequence comes from Eubacteriales bacterium, assembly GCA_045532555.1. Classification (GTDB taxonomy): domain Bacteria; phylum Bacillota; class Clostridia; order Oscillospirales; family CAG-272; genus SVTX01. The sequence continues at coordinate 13,211 of JAZSGD010000059.1, forward strand.
AAACGAGATCAGAGAAAAGCAGGAAAAGAAGGACACGGTGCCGATGCGTGTTATCTTGAAAAACACCTTAGGAAACAAAAGCTTCCGAAACGTAATCATTCTTGCTATCCTTTGGAATTGCGCGAGATATATCACGGTCGGCTTTCTTGGTACGTATAAGACCGAGGATCTCGCATATACGATGACGGTCATTCAGGTCATAAATATAGCGGCTTGTCTCGCTCGCGCCCTGATCTCAAAGCCGTTTGGAAAATACAGCGATAAGAGATCGTTTGCCAAGGGAATAGAGCTTGGGCTCGTCATCGCCGCGGCGGCGTTCTTTTCAGGAATTTTCGCGACCCCCGAGACGAGATTTTTTATCATCGTGCACACCGTGCTGTTCCACGTATGTATGGCAGGCGTAGAGGGAAACTTCATCAACGTCACGTATAGCTACGTAGACGATCGCTACTTTGCCGAGGCGTCGGCGATCAAAAACTGCATTTCGGGAGTTTTCGGCTTTGGTGCGTCGCTTGTCGGAGGAAAAATATTGGCAACCGTTCAGGCGAATAACAATACCTTGTTCGGCTATACCGTCTACGGTCAGCAGATCTTGTTCGCGATATCCTTCGTGCTGATCTTGTGTGCTATTTTGTTTGCGCACTTCGTGGTCGGAAAGCAAAAGGTAATGATACAGTAAGAATACAAAAAACACGGATCAAGCGATCCGTGTTTTTTATTTAAGATCAGGACTGACCGCCAAGCGTAATGGATACGGTATCATACTGTCCGTCTCGACAATACGTTAAGGTGATCTCATCTCCGACCTTAAGGTCGTAAAGTATATTTGAAAGCTGGTTCAGATTGAATATTTTACAGCCGTTGATCTCGGTGATGATATCACCTTTTTCAAGCTTGCCGTAAGCGGCAGAGCCAACCGAAACGGACATAACGTAAACACCGCTTGCGTCTGCACAAAACGATCCGTGAGCTTTGTCGGATTCGGTTATCCTGTCGGACAAAAGCTTATACCAATGCCCCTCGGTTACGCTCACGCAGGTTATTCCAAGGAAGGCTCGATTTCTGGAAATGGTGGACTCAACACCGTCCGCGCTGCCCGTAGCGATGATAGCCGAGATTATTTCAATAGCGCCGTCGATAGGGAGAGCAAATCCTACTCCCTCGCTTTCTCCGAGCTTCATCGATACTATACCCACGACCTCGCCACGCGCATTGATAAGCGGACCGCCCGAGTTTCCGGGGTTAACGGGAGTGTCGGTTTGAAGGGCGCGCATTGTTTTTTCAAGGTTTCCTTGCTCGTCGTATACCCAAAGAATTCTGTCAACCTTGGAGATTATTCCATGCGTGACCGTCCAAGAAAAGTTTTCGCCCTCGGGCGTTCCTATAGCGTAGACCTTGTCACCTGCACGACAGCTCTTGTAGTTTGCAATCGTCAAAGCGGAAAGACCCGTTGTCTTGATCTTCAAAACGGCAATGTCGTCCTCGAACGAGTAACCGACAAGCGAAGCCACAACGTAGTCGCCCGACTCGTAAAGCCTTACGTAGATCTCACTCGAGTCTGCAACTACGTGATAATTAGTAGCTACGTAGTCAAAAGACTTGTCCTCGGAAACACCAACTATGAATCCCGTACCTGTGCTTGTTCCGCTGGCAGTTTCTGCCGAAACGACCACAACCGAGCTCATAGCCTTGCTTATGGTGTCGGGTGAAGCGTCACCGTCAACGACGTCGCTGTTATTGGAGGTCGGAATATAAACGATGCTTTTTTCGCCGGAGGGGAAAAGACCGAGCATAAGCGCGGATGTCATCGCGATCAAAAGAATTATCGAGATCGCAGACAGTATCGCGGCGGCGCCAAATCCGCTTTTTGCGCCCGTGCTTTTCAAGGGCGCAACGCTGACAGCGTTATCAACGATCTCCGGCTCAGCCTGCGACTCGGTGAAAAAGCGATACGTGTGAGCGTTTCTGTCGGATATCTTTTTGCTTTTGTCGGCAATTCGCTCACTCTTTTTTCTGATTCGCTCGGTTTTTTTCTCTATACGAGAGCCTGTATTGTTTGTATTGCTCATTTTATGTACCTTTGTAATAATACGCCAACCCCATATTCAAGGTTGGCGTAATGATGATTTAAATGTTAGTCGACAAGCTCAAATTTGTATCCTACGCCCCAAACCGTTTTGATAACCCATTTCTCGGACGCCTTGTCAAGCTTTTCGCGCAGACGCTTGATGTGAACGTCTACCGTACGTGAGTCGCCGAGGTAATCGAAGCCCCAGACCTTGTCAAGTAGCTGATCGCGGGTAAATACGCGATTGTAGTTGGAAGCGAGGAAGTAGAGAAGCTCGAGCTCCTTGGGGGGAATATCCACGCTTCTTCCGCGAAGCTTAAGCTCGTACTTCTGCAGGCTGATCTCTATATTCTCAAATCTGATGACCTCGTCGTCAGCCTGAGGAACGTGAGATTGGCAGCGGCGAAGAACCGCCTTGATTCTGGAAGAGAGCTCCTTGTTGTCAACGGGCTTGACCATGTAGTCGTCCGCGCCGAGCTCAAGACCGAGCACCTTGTCGAAAACGCCGCCCTTTGTGCTGACCATAATGATCGGCTTGGAAGAATTCTCTCTGATTTCGCGGCAGACCTGCCAGCCGTCCTTCTTGGGAAGGGTGATGTCGAGAATGACTATGTCGGGATCGTACATTTTAAAGAAATTAATGCCCTCAGAGCCGTCGGTTGCAATCTTGACCTCGTAGCCCTCGTTTTCAAAGTATGTTTTGACAGATTCGGCAAGCGCCGCCTCGTCCTCAATGACGAGAATTTTAGTATCCATCATTTTTCGTGTCCTCCGAATATGTAAAGTTAGATTTTCCGATCGATCTGTTTCGTGCGATTTTTGAAGCTTACCGTTGTAATTCAAACCCATTATAACTTGCGAGTAGGAAATCTATGTGAAAAATGGCTGAATTTTGAACGAATTTTCAATGCCGTTAAATTTGCCGACACACGAAAACAGATTAAATTTCAATTCTTGTTAATAATTATAGCACAAAAAATTCGATTTGTACAGTAGTTTTTAAAAAATTTTATCGATTTTTTTAATAAAATTCAGACCGTTTTAAAAAATAATTCAAATTTTGACCTCTGTTTTTTAACAATTTGTCTCAAGCTCCTTGTTTTACAGCAAAACTCGATCAATTTCCGCGCATATAGAAAAGCTGCGCATCAAGCATAAAAACAAATCTTTAATGCTAAATTCTCCAACCCCCTTGAAAAATCCGCAAAAATGTATTATAATGTACCTATAATAGGTAATTATGCGTATTTTTACGGAAAGCAGGTAATTTTTATATGAAGCTCGGCATAGTGGGACTTCCAAACGTAGGAAAATCAACTCTTTTTAACGCGCTGACCAACGCGGGCGCAGAATCGGCAAACTATCCCTTCTGCACCATTGAGCCCAACGTGGGCGTTGTCACCGTACCCGACAGCCGCCTTGACGTGCTGGCAAAAATGTACGACCCCAAGAAATATACCCCCGCGATCATTCAGTTCGTAGACATTGCGGGACTGGTTAAGGGTGCGTCGCAGGGAGAAGGACTTGGAAACAAGTTCTTGTCCAACATTCGTGAGTGTGACGCGATAATTCACGTAGTCCGTTGCTTTGAGGACGATAATATTATTCACGTCGACGGCTCGGTTGACCCCATGCGTGACCTCGAGACCATAAATATGGAGCTCATTTTCTCGGATATGGAAATGGTCGAAAGAAGAATAGACAGAACCAAAAAGGCAATGAAGGGCGACAAGACCCTCGCAGGCGAGCTTGCACTTTTTGAGCGCATCTACGCGACGTTAGAGGAGGGCAAGTGCGCGCGCACTATGGAGCTTTCCGACGACGAGCTGGCTTGTCTGTACGACACGCCCCTGCTTACGATGAAGCCCGTTATCTACGTTGCAAACGTCAGCGAGGACGACGCGACCGCAGAGCCCGTAAACAACGAGGCTTATATGAAGCTCAAGGCATTTGTCGAGACCGAAAAGAGTGGAGTTATCGCAGTCTGCGCGGGCATCGAGTCCGAGATCGCAGAGCTTGAAGGCGAGGAAAAGCAGATGTTCCTCGAGGATATGGGAATCGAGGAAAGCGGACTTGATAAGCTCATCAAGGCAAGCTACTCGCTGCTCGGTCTTATCAGCTACCTCACCGCAGGACCCGAGGAGGTCCGCGCGTGGACTATCACGAGAGGAACTAAAGCACCTCAGGCAGCAGGCAAGATCCACAGTGACTTCGAGCGCGGCTTTATCAGAGCCGAGGTCATCGCATTCGACGACCTCGTAGCCTGCGGCAATATGGTCGCCGCAAAGGAGCAGGGACTCGTTCGCAGCGAAGGCAAAGAGTACGTAATGAAGGACGGCGACATCGTTCTGTTCAGATTTAATGTATAAGGCGGCACGTGGGGAGAGGGGAAACTTTTGAAAAAGTTTCGCCCTCACCCCACACCCCACACCCCACACCCTTTCAAAACTTTCCCCGAACAAAAAATAGCCTTCCCTTGCGAGGGAAGGGGGACCACGTAGTGGTGGATGAGTAGAATACGCCACCGTGTTTGTCGTTAAACACGCGCGAGCACCAATTTCATCGCCATAAAATCCGTAATATTTTAATCAAATACCATTGTCCCCCATTAATTTGCAGTTAAAAAATGCAGTAAATAGGAAGAATTTTTATGAGAATGAGAAAAAAGAAGCACGGCGACGAGAGAATACTCGCCTGTGCAGAATTACTTATAGCAGACCCCACAACGCTTAAGGACGATCCCGCATCGCCCTTTGCCGACAAGAAAAAGAAGCTTTGTCTTGAGATAGGATGCGGAAAGGGCAACTTTGCCGTCGGCACTACCGCAAACGAGCACGACATCAATCTTATCGCGATGGAAAGAGTCAGAGACGTCTGCTGTCTCGCGCTTGAAAAGGCAATGGCTTGCAAGGAGTCAAGACCCGACAATCTGCGCTTCATCATCGGTAACGCCGACAATCTCGAGGAGTGGTTCCCCGAAAAATGCCTCGATAGAATATACCTCAATTTCAGCGATCCTTGGCCCAAGGCAGGTCACGCGAAGCGCCGTTTGACCCACAGAAATTACCTCGCGAAATACAAAAAGCTCCTCAAGGACGGAGGCCTTCTGATCTTCAAGACCGATAACGTAGGACTTTTCGACTTTTCGCTTGAGGAGTTTGCCGAGTTTGGCCTGACGGTCGAGTGGATGACCTGCGATCTCCATAACAGCGAGCGTGCCGAGGGCAACGTCATGACCGAGTACGAAAAGAACTTTTCGGAAAAGGGCTTTACCATAAATTCCGCAATAGTTAGATTTTAAGAGACACGGGGATGCGTTTCGCAGAACCTTTTTGCAAAAAGGTTCCGCACCTCCAAAAACTCCCCGAATTAGTTTTGAGGTAATAAAACCTAAACCGTAGAATCAATTACTATCCTAATTGGAGTTCTTTTGCCTACTTTTCTTGCAAGAAAAGTAGGGGAATCGAGGCAAAATGAAACATTCCGAAATTGACAATCTGCCGGGCGGTGTTCTTGCGATAAAAAAGGCGGCAGGAATGACCTCCCACGACGTTGTAAACAAGATCAGAAGACTGTACAATACAAAAAGAGTTGGCCACGCGGGCACGCTTGACCCGATGGCAACGGGAGTGCTTGTCGTGCTTGTCGGCAGAGCCGCAAAGGCTTGCGAGTATATTTCGTCCGACAGAAAATCGTACAGAGCAACCCTGCGTCTTGGATTGAC
>JAZSGD010000086.1:0-6511 GCA_045532555.1 Eubacteriales bacterium
CGAGCTTTGCTCACTGTCCATTCAAAAAGCACTCGATTTCGTCAACTCGCTCGAGCTGACCGACACCGAGTATGCGATCGCTCGCGAGATCCTCAAGGAGATCAAGGCGCGCCTCGGCTTCCTTGTCAGCGTAGGACTTGAATATCTCACGATGGCAAGAAAAGCAGGCACGCTGTCGGGTGGAGAAGCGCAAAGAATAAGACTCGCCACGCAAATAGGCTCGTCGCTCGTCGGCGTGCTCTATATCCTCGACGAACCCAGTATAGGACTTCACCAGCGCGATAATTCCAAGCTCATCTCGACCCTCAAAAAGCTCCGCGACCTCGGAAACACGGTCATCGTCGTCGAGCACGACGAGGAGACCATGGAGGAATCCGACTATATCATCGACGTTGGACTTGGCGCAGGCATACACGGCGGAAACATAGTCGCCGCAGGTACTCCCGACGAGATCAGAGAGAGCCCCGACTCGATCACGGGCGCGTATCTCTCGGGCAGAAAAAGGATCGCTATCCCCGAAAAAAGACGCGAGGGCAACGGCAAATATATCACAGTCAAGGGCGCGGCAGAGCATAACCTCAAGCATATCGACGTAAATATCCCCCTTGGCAAATTCGTCTGTGTCAGCGGCGTTTCGGGAAGCGGAAAATCCTCGCTCGTAAACGGAATTCTGTATCCCAAGCTCGCCCACGACCTCAACCGAGCGATCGCCTATCCGGGCAAGTGTGACGGCATCGAGGGCATTGAAAATCTCGATAAGGTCATTTGCATCGACCAAAGCCCGATCGGACGCACACCGCGCTCCAACCCCGCAACCTACACGGGAGTTTTCACCGATATCAGAGATCTTTTTGCCTCCACCAAGGACGCAAAAGCCAAAGGCTATGCCGCAGGCAGATTTTCCTTCAACACCAAGGGCGGACGATGTGAAGCCTGCGAGGGTGACGGAGTTAAGTGTATAGAGATGCACTTTTTGCCCGACGTTTACGTCACCTGCGACGTGTGTAAGGGAAGAAGATATAACGCCGATACTCTCGACGTCAAATATAAGGGCAAAAACATCTTCGACGTGCTCGATATGACAGTCGAGGAGGGACTCGGTTTCTTCGACGGACTTCCCAAGATCCGCCGAAAGCTTCAGACACTTTACGACGTAGGGCTGGGCTATATCAAGATCGGTCAGTCCTCAACCACCCTCTCGGGCGGCGAGGCTCAGAGAGTCAAGCTCGCGACCGAGCTCGCAAAGCGCAGCACGGGTAAAACGATATATATCCTCGACGAGCCCACCACGGGACTGCATACTGCAGACGTGGCGAAGCTGCTCGAGGTGCTCCAAAAGCTCTGCGACGGAGGAAATACCGTTCTCGTTATAGAGCATAACCTCGACGTAATAAAATCCGCCGACCACATCATAGATCTCGGCCCCGAGGGCGGCGACGGCGGCGGCACGATCGTCGCGGAGGGCACACCCGAACAGGTCGCAGAGGTCGAAGGCTCATACACGGGACAGTACCTCAAAAAATGGCTCAACCGTTAAAAAATAACCCTGCGCGGCGAAATTTTACAAAATTTCGCCGCGCTACAGACAAATCGGCAAAAAAATGCTATACTTAAAGCATAAATCCAAAAAGAAGGTAACGAAATGATAGCCAATTACCATACCCATACCCCGCGCTGCAAGCATGCCGTGGGAAGCGAAAGAGAATACGTAGAAAAAGCCATAGAGCTGGGTTTTGCCGAGCTCGGCTTTGCCGACCACGCACCGATGCCTCTGCCAGAAGGACTTCACCCGACGAATTACATAACGATCGGTGGGATGCGTATGGGACTCGAGGAGACCGACGACTACGTCAACACTCTGCTCACTCTGCGCAAAGAGTATGAGCGAGATATAAAGATACACATCGGCTTTGAGGTCGAATATTACTCTGCCTGCTTTGATAACTTTCTCCGTTTCATCTCGGATTATCCGATAGATTACTTGATTCAAGGACAGCATTTCGGCGAGGTGGAGGGTATTCCGCTTGCATATTACGGAGCGCAAACGAGCTCTGAGGAAACATTGAAAAGCTACGTTGATCAAGTAATAAAGGGAATAGAGTCGGACAAGATAACCTACGTCGCGCATCCCGATCTTGCGGCGTATTACGGAGATATCGAGGTCTATGAAAGACACATGGCGCGCCTTATACGAAGCGCAAACGCGCATAATGTGCCCCTTGAGATGAATCTGTACGGGCTCTCGGAGCTCAGACGCTACCCGAATATTGCGTTCTGGCAGATAGCGTCGGATATCGGATGTGACGTGGTGCTCGGAAGCGATGCACATACTCCAAATCACCTGCTCAATAAAACTGCCTTGAAATATGCCCAAAGTCTGATAGATTCGTCGCCCAAGCTCAATCTCCTTGAAAAGATCGAATTCAAACCCGTAAGGTAATAACTATGCACCCATTCAAACATTTTCACACGATAACGAAGCATCGCCATAAGGTGATCTACCACTGTTTCAAGACGGGAATCGGCTGGCAGGGGATTCTTCACGACCTTTCAAAGTATAGCCCGACCGAATTTATCCCGGGCGCAAAATATTATCTCGGAACGAGAAGCCCGAATGAAAAGGAAAGAGAGCTTTTCGGCTATTCGCTCGCCTGGATGCACCATAAGGGCAGAAACAAGCACCATTTTGAGTATTGGGTCGATATAAATCCCCAAACCAAGCGCTACGAGCCCGTCCCGATGCCGCTTAGATATATCACCGAAATGTTCTGCGACAGAGTCGCGGCTTGTAAGATCTATCGCGGCAAGGATTATACCGACAGAGCCGCGCTTGAATACTTTTTGCGCGGAAACGCACGCTCGAAAATGCATTCCGAGACCGCAGATATTCTCGAGGAATGGTTGACGATGCTTGCCGAGAGAGGCGAGAGGGAGATCTTTGCCCATATCAAAAAAATCAACAAAAACGCGCGAAAAAGAAAATAATCATCATAATATCACCTCTTGCCGAAATATAATCGGATAAGAGGTGATGTTTTTATGAAGAAAAATTTTTTGATCAAGCTGACGGCAATTTTACTCTCGCCGTTGCTTTTATTTTCATTCATCGGTGCTCTTGCCGCGGACGAGGTCGTTCCTATCAACAATAGCGCCAATAACGAAGAAACTCCCGCAAATGATACCATGCAGCTCGACTGTAAAAGCGCGATATTGATGGAAGCGACCACGGGGAAGGTCCTTTATGAGCAAAATGCCGACGAAGCACTGCCGCCTGCGTCGGTGACCAAGGTAATGACGCTCCTTCTTGTGATGGAGGCAATAGAGTCGGGCAAGATAAAGCTTGACGATATGGTTACCACAAGCGCACACGCGGCAAGCATGGGCGGCTCGCAGATATATCTCGAGGAGGGCGAGCAGATGAGCGTTGAGGATATGGTAAAAAGCGTGGTGATAGCATCGGCAAACGATGCGGCATGCGCACTTGCGGAATTCGTCTCGGGAAGTGAGGAAGCTTTTGTCAAGGCTATGAATGAACGTGCAAAGGAGCTCGGAATGACGAGTGCAATCTTTGAAAACACCAACGGACTCGACGATACTGCCGAAAACCACGTTATCAGCGCGCGTGACATCGCCATAATGTCCTCCGAGCTAATAAAATACGAAAAAATATTGGAGTATAGCTCGATCTGGATGGATACTATACGAAACGGCGAGTTTGGATTGACCAATACCAACCGCCTCGTCCGTTATTACAACGGCTGTACGGGACTGAAAACAGGCTCGACCTCAAAGGCGGGATTTTGCATCAGTGCGACAGCCGAGAGAGATGGATTGAGCCTCGTATGTGTCATAATGGGAGCCGAAACGAGAGATATCAGAAATGCCGCGGCAACAAGACTTCTCGACTGGGGCTTTGCCAATTATGCAGTCTATACGCATGAAGGTGAGACACTTGAAGACGTCAGCGTGTCAGGCGGAATAAAAACTACCACTCAAGCCAAATATAACGATTTTTCTTGCGTGATCGATAAGTCTATGAGCTCGAAGATCAAGTATAAGGTCGACCTTCCCGATACGCTCATAGCACCCATCAACGAGGGAGATAAAATAGGAGAGGTGATATTCACCTGCGACGGCAAGGAGCTCGGCAGAGCCGACGTCTTGGCTGCCGAAAGCATCAAAAAGATCGGCTATTTTGACGTCTGGCTCCGAATGCTTGGAAAATATCTGCTCAAATAGCGAAAAAAGTGCAAAATCCACCTCGTATACATGCAAAAACCTATTGCAAAAGCAAAAAAATTGTGATATACTTAAATAAAGTAAAAATATGCGGAGGTTTTAAAAATGGCAATTAAGCTCAGTGAAAAGTATCTCTCCCAATTCGTCTCGGCGCACGAGTATGAGAACATCAAGCCCGCAGTAAGCGCGGCACACAAAATGATAGTCGAAAGAAACGGCGCCGGTAACGATTTCCTCGGCTGGATAGACCTTCCCGAAAACTACGATAAAGAAGAATTTGCAAGGATCAAGGCAGCGTCCGAAAAGATCAAAAAATCTTGTGACGTATTCGTTGTCATCGGTATCGGAGGCTCCTATCTCGGTGCTCGCGCAGTCATCGAATTCTTGAAGTCTCCCAATTATAACAATCTGAAAAAGGACACACCCGACATCTATTTCGCGGGCTGTGATATAAGCGCGGTTTCTCTTGCAGAGCTCGTCGATGTCTGTGAGGGTAAGGACGTCTGCATCAACGTTATCTCCAAGTCGGGTACGACCACAGAACCTGCGGTAGCGTTCAGAGTCTTCCGTGAAATGCTTGAAGCAAAGTACGGCAAGGACGGCGCAAGAGAGAGAATTTTCGTTACCACCGACCGCGCAAGAGGAACGCTCAAGGGCTTCTCCGATAAGGCTGGCTACGAGACCTTCGTTGTTCCGGATGACGTCGGCGGTCGCTTCTCGGTTCTCACCGCAGTAGGACTTTTGCCCGTTGCAGTATCGGGTGTCGATATTGACGCTCTTATGCAGGGCGCGAACGACGCGAGAGTAGCGTATAGCTGTGAGGACATCGAAAAGAACGATGCTTATAAGTACGCGGCGATCAGAAATATCCTTTACCGCAAGGGTAAGGTCACCGAGATACTGGTTGGCTACGAGTCCTACTCGAGAATGCTCAACGAGTGGTGGAAGCAGCTTTACGGCGAGAGCGAGGGCAAGGACAATCGAGGAATTTTCCCCGCGTCCGTAATTTTCTCCACCGACCTCCATTCTCTCGGTCAGTTCATCCAGGAGGGTAACAGAAACCTCTTTGAAACCGTAATCTCGGTTGAGGATAACGGCATAGAGTTCAAGATCCCCCACGATCCCAACAATATCGACGGACTCAACTTCCTTTCGGGAGTAGATCTCAACAAGGTAAAGAAGACCGCAATGCAGGGAACTTTGCTTGCTCACGTGGACGGCGGCGTGCCCAATATCCTCATCGAAATGAAGGACAGAAGTGCGTATTCGCTCGGCTACCTTATCTACTTCTTCGAGATCGCTTGCGCGCTTTCGGGATATATGCTCGGAGTCAATCCCTTCGATCAGCCCGGAGTAGAAGCATACAAGAAAAATATGTTTGCACTCCTCGGAAAGCCGGGATATGAGGATCTTCGTGCTGAGCTTGAAGAAAAATTAAAATAATTTCGTACAAATTTTTGTATACCACTTGCAAAAATCTGTAAGATATGCTATAATATACCCAAGATATTCAAAGTTTTATATGAATCTTAAAAATACATTTCCGCATAGGCGGCAGGAAGGAGCCATTTATGGTTAAACTTATCATCGGCGTTAAGGGAACAGGCAAGACAAAGACTCTCATTTCTATGGTAAATGAGGCAGCAGCAAAGACAGCGGGAACCGTTGTTTGTATCGAAAAGGGAGTAGGTCTCCGCTTCGATATCAGCCACACCGTACGTCTTATCAACACTAACGAGTATCTCGTATTCGATGCAGAGGCTCTGTATGGATTTGTTGCGGGTATTCTTGCAAGCAACCACGACGTTACCGATCTCTTTATAGATTCCGCACTCAAGATAGCAAACAACGATATGGTAGGCTTTGAGGCATTCCTTAAGGAAGTTGACGAGCTCACAACCAAGATCGGCGTGAACGTAGTTATTACGTCCTCTATTCCTACAGAGGAAGCAAGCGACATCGTAAAGAAGTATCTTTGATAGATATTAAATTGGTGCCCCATCGGCAATCTTTTGACTTGCAATGGGTCTGACCGAATTTTGAGGGGTGCAGGCAGCTTTGTTTGCGCCCCTGAAATTTATTTAAAACCAAACGGAGAAAAATATGAATACAACGGTTCTTAAAATACTTGCTGACAACGCGCGTTGCTCTATCGAGGATATCGCAACAATGACGGGACTTTCCGTAAAAGAGGTCACAGACGAAATCAAGGAGCTCGAGGTAGCAGGACTTATAAGAGGCTATAAGGCTGTCATCGACTGGGAAAAGCTTG
>JAZSGD010000048.1:0-3648 GCA_045532555.1 Eubacteriales bacterium
ACCAGTCCTCGTACCCTTTTTGTCGTCGGAAGCGGGATTGGTCAAATTCGCCACCGAGCGTAGCGAGTGTAAAGGTTCTTGTTTCGCAAGCGAAACCCTGCCCCCGTTTTGCGCGCAAAACGCCCCCGCTTCGCTTCGCGAAGCAACTTCCGGCACATTTGCTACCGTAAGCGGCTTTGTTAAAAATCACCCAATTATCTCCTCACCGAAGAGCTCTCCAAGCTTTACGATCGCATCTGCGTCGTAATGGTAAATATCGGGCTCCTCCTCGGGCTCGTTTTTGGTCGTCAGACCCGCCGCTATCGTGTCAATATATTTGTGACCCGACTTCTCGGCATATTCGCGCTTGTTTGCGTTCATTTCCTTGTAAAAATCCCAAATTTCCGAAACTCCCGCCTCAATATAGCGGCAATTTTCGAAATAGGGAGCAAATCTCGACTCAAGATCGCCAAGCAAACGCTCGTAGCGACCGATATACGCGTCGGTGTTCTCGCGAGTCATCGCATCGTTCTCGCCCTGCATCCAGCAAAAAGCGCAGACCGTCGGCTCGTATCCGTCGCGTTTGAGGATCTCGATGCTCTCGTCAAGCAGTCTGACCAGCTCGTTGTAGCACCAGCCCGCAGGGGTCGGCTCGATAAACTGTATCGCCTTGTTAAAGTCGACCTCAACACCCGAAATATGCGCGGGATCGGACTCCGAGAGCCAATCGTGGCAGAGCCCCGTGCCGCCAAAGGCGCATTTTACGATGAAAAACTGCTCGCCTTCACATTTTGAGTCAAGCACTCGCGCGATTCCGACCTCGGGACCGAGCGTATCCTTTGCCGCCTCGGTGCAGTTCGTCCTCGTCTTGACAAAGCCGTTGCTCTTGATCGCGTGCGAGGAATAGTTGATGAGAATATTGTCGTAGCCCTCGCGGAATTTTGCCTCGGTCGCTCTGTCAAAGTGCCTTGAAAGGTATTTGTTATGTCCGACGCCGACTGCGTTCGACTGTCCTGCGAGAATGATTATCTTTGCTTTTTTCATTTTGGTATCCGTCCTTTTGGCTTGGCATAATTCGTCTAAAAATCACTAATTACCTTATTGTATCATAAATAAACCGCCGTGTCAAGATTGCGCAAAGCGAAAGTTCTATATCGTTCACAAACTCACAAAAAATAGCGATATCTGCTGTTTTTTTAAAAAAATATGGACTTTACGGTAAAAGTGTGATATAATTAGGAGTATCAATAGTAAATGCCGGCAAACCAAAAGCAAAAACGTCTTCCTTCAAGGAGGCAGCGTGAAAGTTACTTCCACCTAATAGTTAACTGATCTTTTTCACGCGTGAATTTTGCCTCGTCGGCAAAATTCATCGATTACTATTTGTGCCGCTTTGGGCGGCGGAATGGAGATCAACATATATGAAAATTATTATCATCGGACTTGGTACGATCGGTAAGACCATACTGAAAAGCTTATCTCATAAGGGTCACAACATAACGATCATCGACGAAAACAAGGACAAGATCGAGACTCTTATCGGAAAATACGACGTGTCGGGAGTTGTCGGAAACGGCGCGTGCCTCGACATACAGAGAGAAGCGGGTGTTAAGGACGCAGACCTCGCGATCGTTCTGACGAACAGCGACGAGCTTAACGTGTTCGCCTGCCTTGTGGCTAAAAAGATCGGTGTAAAAAACACGATCGCGCGCGTCAGAAACCCCGATTACAGAAAGCAGATCATGGAGATGAAGGACGAGCTTGGAATTTCTATGATCGTCAATCCCGAAAAGGACACCGCAACCGAGATATTCAATCTGATCAACCTGCCGTCGATCGCACAGGTCGATCACTTTGCCAAGGGCAGAGTCCTGCTTGTCGAGATCGTTGCCGAAAAGGGCTGCGCGCTCGTTGGGGAAACCCTGATATCCCTCGGTAAAAAGCTGAAGACCAAGGTGCTGATCTGCGCGGTGCAGAGAGGACATAACGTAACTATCCCGACAGGTAACTTTATCATCGAGGAGAGTGACAGGGTATATCTGACCTCCGACGCGAAGACTCTGCGCGACTTTTTGGCAGAGATCAATCTGATCAGCTCTCCGCTTAAAAACATTATGATAGTTGGCGGCAGCAAGATCGGATACTACCTTGCCGATGAGCTCTCCCAGAAGAAATATAAGATCAAGCTGATAGAAAGCAAAAAGGCGATAGCCGAGGAGCTTGCCGACGAGCTTCCGAAGGTGACCGTCATTCACGGAAACGGCACGCGCCACGACCTTCTCATCGAGGAGGGAATCGAAGCGATGGACGCGTTCGTCGCCCTCACCGATATCGATGAGGAAAATATGATCGTGTCGATGTTTGCGAACAAAATGAAGGTCAAAAAGACAATCACGCAGATCAAGAGCGACGATCTCTACGGTATGCTCGACGAGCTTGGTGTTAATAACAACGTCTCTCCCACCGATATAGTCGCGGACCGTATCATCAGCTACGTTCGCGCGCTCGCTAATACCAGAGGAAGTAACGTTCTCACGGTTTACCGATTGGTAAACGATCAGGTCGAGGCACTCGAGTTCCTCGCAAAGAGACCCGAGCAAATTTACGACAAGCCACTCAGAGAGCTTAAGATCAAGGAAAACTGCCTGATCGCTTGTATTATAAGAGAAAACCAAGTCATTATCCCCGGTGGTAACGACTGCATCAAGCTCGGAGATAACGTCATCGTGGTGACCACACACAAGAACTTCGATGACCTGACCGACATTTTTGAATAAGGTGGCGGTGTTATGAATTACAGAAAGCTTGGCAAAATACTCGGCAAGATAATGATCCTTGAGGCAATACTGATGATAGCGCCTCTTGCCGTTGCTTTTATTTACAGTGAGGGCACGTGGAACGTTCTTGCCTTTGCGATACCCATCGCTGCGCTCATGCTCGCGGGATTTTTGCTTCAGCTCCCCAAGAGCAGCAGAGAAGAGCTCTATCAGAAGGAGGGCTTTGCTCTGACTGCGATGGTGTGGCTGGTTATGACGCTTTTCGGCGCGATCCCGTTCGTCATAAACGGCGATATTCCACAATTTATAGACGCTTGGTTTGAGATAATGTCGGGCTTCACAACGACAGGCGCGAGCATTATTACCGACATTACGGCGCTTTCTCATTCCTCATTATTCTGGCGGAGCTTCTCGCACTGGATCGGCGGTATGGGAATACTCGTGTTCGTGCTGATCTTTATTCCCGAGAGCGACGACGGCTCGTCGATGCACCTGCTCCGCGCGGAAAGCCCCGGCCCGCAGGTAGGGAAAATCGTTTCCAAAATGAAAGCGACCACCCGCATTTTGTATCTTATCTATTTGGGGTTAACCGCCCTTGAAGTCATCGTTTTGCTGTGCGACAAACCCATTCCCGGCTATGAAAACGAAAAATTCTTTTTCAGCGTGCTCGCCGCGTTCGGCAGCGCAGGCACGGGCGGATTCGGATTCTTGCCCGGCAGTATGGAGATGATGAACCCCTTCTCTCAATACGCCATCGCGACGTTTTTACTATTGTTCGGCTGTAATTTTTCCTTGTACTATCTCCTGCTTATCGGCAAATTAAAAGCGCTTTTTAAAAGCGAAGAGCTCCGCGCTTATCTCCTGATCGTCGTGGCGGCAATCGCGATTGTCT
>JAZSGD010000191.1:0-12826 GCA_045532555.1 Eubacteriales bacterium
GAGACTCCGCTGAAAAGATGGGCGACACCCGAGGAGATCGCCGAGTGGGCATATTTTCTGACGGCTGTCAACGGCTTCTGCACGGGGCAGAGCATACTCGTCGACGGCGGAGAGGCTATAAATTATAATTTTATTTGGAAATAACAGTTGATCACTGATAAAATAGAGGAGGCATAATGCCAAAATACGAAGCTCTGTCACAAGAGATAACAAATCAGATAACCGAAGCAAAGAAAACGGGCATATATAACGACGTTTCCTTTAAGGACGATCTTGTAATCAGACGAAAAAATATCGCGAAGGATAACGCGACCGTTTGGCGCCCGACGTTTGTTCATGATATTGATAAAATTCTGCACTGTCCGTATTATAATCGATATACGGACAAGACTCAGGTCTTTTCGCTTTGTAAAAACGATGATATAACGCGTAGAAGTCTGCACGTTCAGCTGGTTTCACGAATATCGAGAACGATAGGCGCGGCTCTGCACCTCAATATCGATCTTATAGAGGCTATCGCTTTGGGTCACGATATCGGTCATCCGCCGTTTGCTCATACGGGTGAGGCTTATTTGAACGAGCTCAGCTTGGCGCACACGGGACGTGTATTTGCTCACAATCTGCAATCGGTTCGTGTGCTTGACGCAATCTTTCCGTACAATATCAGCTTGCAGACCTTGAACGGCATAGCCAGCCACAATGGAGAGATAGAATGTGAGGAGTATCATCCTGTTCCCGTAGGTAGCTTTGCGGAGTTCGACAAAATTATCGAGCGTTGCTATACGGACAGCTCCTTCCACGCTTCGCTGATGCCGTCCACTATGGAGGCTGCAGTCGTTCGTCTTGCCGATATAATTGCATATCTTGGCAAGGACCGTCAGGATGCTATGCGCGCAAAGATCGCTCACGAGGGTATGTTTTTTAACGAGGACATAGGGTCGATAAATGCGGAGATCATAAATAATCTTGTGGTCAACGTTATTGAAAACAGCTACGGAAAGCCGTATATCAAGCTTGATAGCAAGCATTTTAAGGCTTTGCAGAAGTCAAAGCGTGAAAATTATAAAATGATCTACAATAATGCCGCACCTATGGCTAATCTTGGTGCTACGGTGCGTCCTATGATGAGTGAGATATACGACCAGCTGCTTGATGATCTCAAAAACGATCGTAGATTCTCGCCGATTTTCACTCACCACATTGATTATGTGAATTCCGTGCACTACAAGCGCTCGACTCCTTACGAGGCGTCTGAGCCTAACCAGATCGTAATAGATTATATCGCAAGTATGACCGACGACTATTTTATCGATCTGTATCAGTATATGTTCCCGAACAGCACGCTTCAGGTGAAATAC
This sequence comes from Eubacteriales bacterium, assembly GCA_045532555.1. GTDB lineage: Bacteria > Bacillota > Clostridia > Oscillospirales > CAG-272 > SVTX01. The sequence goes on from JAZSGD010000191.1 coordinate 1,359, forward strand.
AGAGGATACTTTGAATAAGAGGAGAAAACTATGTTTGAACAGATATTAAAATGCATCGAATCGTACGATACTATCATAATTCACCGTCACAAAAAGCCTGACGGAGATGCTTTGGGCAGCCAGATTGGTCTCAAGAATCTCATTAAGGATAACTATCCTGCCAAGCGCGTGCTGTGTGTGGGTGATGCGTCCGAGCGCTTTGGTTTTATGGAGGATTCGGTAATGGACGACGTGTCAGATACCGATTACAGCGGAGCTCTTGCGATCATTCTTGACACCTCTGCAAAGGCTTTGATAAGCGACGAGAGATATACTATGGCTGACAAGACAGTGCGTATTGATCACCATATTTTCTGTGAGGAGATCGCAGAGATCGAGGTTACGGACACTTCGTACGAGAGCTGCTGTGGATTGATCACAGCGCTTGCTATGGAGTGCGGTTGGAAATTAAGTCCTCTTGCGGCAAAGTCGCTTTACACGGGTATGATCACCGATTCGGGCAGATTCCGCTACGATTCTACGTCGTCGCAGACGTTCAGGCTGGCGGCATTCCTTATGGAGCAGAAATTCAGCACAGAGGATATATACAGAAATCTTTATACGGACGACTTCCGCTTTATAAAGCTGCGCGCGCAGTTTGTATTGAAAATTCAGATCTGCGAGGGCGGTAAGCTCGCATACATATACACTACCCGAGAGGAAGCGGAGGGATATGAAGCAGACAGCTTTACGCTTTCGCGCGGAATGGTCAACACGATGGGCGAGATCCGCGGAGTAGAGGTATGGGTCAACTTTACCGAAGCAGAGGAGGGTGTTTTGACCGAAATACGCTCAAGCGTTCACAACATCAATCCGATAGCTAAAAAATACGGCGGCGGCGGTCATGCAAAGGCAAGCGGTGCTACCTTGAAGAATCGCGAAGAAGCTATGCAGATGCTGTCTGATCTTAAGGACGTTACGGAGGGAAGAATATGAGTTTAGAGAAGATGAGGGTCATTCTTGATAAGATCAAGGAATATGACCGCATAATCATTTTTCGACATAAGCGTCCTGATGGAGATGCCGTAGGCTCTACCAAGGGATTGCGTGAGATATTGAGAATTACTTATCCCGAAAAGGAAATATGCTTGCTCAATAACGACTATTCCGATTATATGGCATTTCTTGGCGATGAGGATGAGCCGAGAGACGATGATTTTTACAAGGAGGCTCTTGGTATCGTTATAGATACCGCGACGGTGGAGCGCATATCCAATCCCAAGTACGCTCTTTGCAAGGAGCTGATCAAGATCGACCACCATATCGACATCGCGCCTTACGGAGACTATATGTGGATAGAGGAGGAGAGGTCGTCTTCTTGCGAAATGATCGCTAAGTTTTACGATACGTTCCGTGACGAGTTGAAGATCAACAAAGAGGCGGCGACGTATATTTATACGGGTATGGTGACCGACTCGGGACGTTTCAGATTCAGGTCCGTTTCGGGAGATACTATGCGCTATGCGGGAACTATGCTTGACGTTGGCATAGATACCGACATTATTTACGCCAATCTTTATCTTGATCCGTTTGAGGAGCTGAAATTTAAGAGCTACGTTTACGGAAAAATTAAGCTTACCAAGAACAAGGTCGCGTATATGTACGTAGACCGTGCGATGCAGGAGAAGTTTGGTCTGACGTTTGAACAAGCATGCACGGCGGTATCGTATATGGACTCTATCAAGGATAGCTTGATCTGGATAGCTTTTATTGAAAGTGACGACGGTTCGATCCGCGTACGTCTGCGCTCGAGATTCGTTACGATCAGCGAGCTGGCAGAGCGATATCACGGCGGAGGACATGCCTGTGCGGCGGGTGCTACCGTTTATAGTACTGATGAGGCAAAGAAGCTTTTGAAAGAGGCTGATAAGCGACTTTGCGAGTATAAAGCGAACAATACGGGGTGGCTATGAGAATACTTATTACAAACGATGACGGAATATTATCACCCGTTTTGCCCCGCCTTGTAAGATGGGCGCAAAAGCTTGGCGAGGTAGTCATAGTCGCACCTAAGGTCGAGCAGAGTGCCAAGAGTCAGGGAATAGAGATACGTAATGCCGTTGAGATCAAAAAGGTGTTGATCGGCGGTGATATCGAGGCTTACGCTATGGATTCCACTCCTGCGGATTGTGTGAGATTTGGAGTTTTAGGACTTGGCAGGGAATATGACCTTGTCATATCCGGTATTAATCGCGGATTCAACGTTGGACACGATATATCTTATTCGGGTACGGTCGCGGCAATTTTGGAGGGTTCGAGACTTGGCGTCAAGGGATTGGCGCTCTCTACCGATCCGCAAAGCTTTGACGATTCGGTAGAACGCTTGGATATGGTTTGGGAATATATATGCAAAAACCGTCTTTTCGAGCTGAATGGGCTTTATAACGTCAATATCCCACTTGGAAGCAGTGAATTCAAGGTCACTCATCAGGGAGGCATGTATTTCTCCGATGCGTTTGAGTGTAGAGGGGAAGATATGTATATTCAGGTCGGCGCGCCCGTGACATCCGATGAGGCAAATCCTAATAGCGATATCAACGCGATCTGTAACGGATTGATATCGGTTACTCCGATTACTCCGCATAAGACTGACTTCGTAGTTTACGAAAAGCTGAAAGATTTGAATTTATGATAAAAAACACCGACGAACTTGGGTTCGTCGGTGTTTTTTATGGTTATGCGTTCAAGAGAAGTTCAAATGCGCGGCGGTCTACCCAAGCGAACATCATATATTCGGTCTTGGCAATACCGTCCTTAAGGCTTCCCGTATATACGGGCACGTACTCGGTGGGGTTGTAATCGGTCTTACTCGAGATAGCTCCGCCTCCCGTGATATTTCCGAACATTTCTCCCCAACCGCCGTAATAATTCAGATATTCTTGGAAATCATTGTAGTGGTTGTAGGTATAGAAGACGAAAACCACGTCGTTTCCGTCGTTGATGCCGTTGTTATTGAGGTCATTCCACGTATATACGATTCTTGCCGCACCGCGAGTGATCTTAGTGCCATTGTTATATATCTTGGGACGGTAACTGGGATCGCAATCCGTACCCGTTGTTCCTATATCCATCTCCCAGTATTGAAGATCTCCGCCGCAACCGCTGATGCGCGGAAGCTCGGGCTCGTAGGGATATTTTGAGGTGTTACCGCTGAATTTTGTATGGTTGGAGCGCAGATAGTTACCCCAGACGTTGCCTGAAACGCTAGTCGTCTTTGTCGCAGTGTGATTGGCAGGGTAGGTGCCGAAAGCGTAGACGTATGCCGCAACCTCCTCAAGCGTTATATACGCACCTCCGCGATAGATACGGAAGACCTCTCGGCCGTAGGCATCGATTACAACGTAGGTATTATAATCAAGGTAATATGAATCGTTATTTTTGATGAGTTTGCCGTCCTTTGTAGGCTGGTACTCCGAGATGATCGGGGCTTGGTCGGGAACGAACGGATAACCCGAAAGCTCGCCGTTTTTAGATCGATCCAGTGCTTCCTCATAGCTTCCCGCAGGTGTATAACCCGAAGGAGAGTTGACCGCCTCGATGATTTCCTCAAGAGGTCGCTTTTCAAGCTCGCCTCGCTCGGTTTCGACGGCGTCTGTGGTTTCTTCCGTGGCTTCGGTCGTGACTGGTTCGGTAGTTTCGAGCGTCTTTTCAACAACGTGTATTACGATACTATCGGAGATGTTGCCAACAAATGCGGTTACGACTACGTCACCGACAGAAAGAGCAGTAACCAGCCCGTTTTCATCAACGTAAACGGTTTTTCCTTCGGCGAACCATCCTACCGTATCGGTGATCGAGGACGACTTGTAAAGCGTCAGTCTTATGCTATCGCCGACCTCGAGTGTGCACTCATTACCTTGGAGAATAACGATGCTGGCGGTGATTTCGCTATCTGCGCTTGTCGTTTCGGTTTCTGAGTTTGTCGTTTCGGTTTCCTGTGTCGATACCGTTTCTTCCGTTTTGCTTTCGGTTGTTTGTTCGGTGGAGATATATTCTTCCGATGTTTCCTCGGCAGGGAAGTTAGTGGAGGTTTCGCTTAAGCCTTCGGTAGTGGTCTCGCCTGATAAACTACCCGAATTAGATAATAGATCACAGCCCGTAAAGGCAGTGACAAAAATCACTAATGCAAGCAAAAGCGATAAGATCTTATTGCTGGATTTCATATTTTGACCTTTCAAAGTATATTTACTGCAATGGGATATATTAACCGCTTTTTATTGTATCATATTTTTTCGTTTTTTTCAACACTTTTTCTCAAAAAACAAGCCTTCCGCGACAATTTGTCGCGGAAGGCTATTTTATTCGGATTTTACCGAATAGTTGTTAAATTACTGAAGCTCGATGGTTATAGAAGCAACTCTTACCTGACTAGCAGTAGCTGCGAGCTTAATATAAGTATAAGCGGTTTCGCCAAGCGCTACGTCATAGTCGGTATAGGTGGTTGTTGATTCGATAGTAGTGATAAGAGTCCAGCTATCACCGTCGGTAGAGCCGTAAACTTCAATAGGACCAGCTTTACCACCGGCATTGAGGGAAAGGCTCTTTACTGCAGAGGTCATTGCGAATACTGCAACACCGTTGCGTCCGTTAGGATTGTAATCGTTAACTGCGCTGTAGTAAAGTCTAAGCTGAGTGGTGAAGTGACAGTCAGTGGTGGTAACGGTTACGTTATCGTCGAGCTTATGTACTTCGCCTGCTGCGTACTGTTCGCCAGCTTCGTAGTTAGCGAAAGTGTAGGTCTTAGCTCCCTCGGGAGTATTTTCGCCGGCGTCGGGAGTAGTAGTATCTTCGGTATTATCGCCGCCGTTATCTGCAGTAACAAGAGTACAATTCATAAATTCATAAGTACCCATATAGTTCTTCATGCTGGTAGCGGTAACGGTAATAACGTCACCTACAGCATTGCTGACTACGAGCTTGTAGCAGTAAACGGGCTTGTCCTCAAAGCCTTCAACAACGATTGTAGGATTATTGTAGTTGTCGAGAGCAGTGATCGTTCCTGTAATAGTGTAAGAGCCTGTGAGAGCTTCGCCGTCTGCAAGGCCGTAAAGCGCATTAAGGATCTCCTCTGCAGTCATTTTATCTTCGGGCTCGACTGCGGGGGGAGTGTCAGTTCCTTCTTCGTCAGATGCTACAGTATGAGCGATGAGCCAACCGTTCTTCATCTGAGGAGCGTTGTACTTACCGATAATACCGAGAACGGTGATGGTGTCGCCAACTGCGGGCTTCTTTGCCATTGCATCGTATCTTGTAGCACCGTTGGAGCTGTAAAGACCGTATACGAGAATGGAGTTGCCTTCTGCATCCTTGATAACTACGTTACCGTAGGTTGTGTTCTGAACTTCAGTGATCTCGCCGGTGATAACCTTCTTATCCTCGGTGTACTGGTTCTTCTCGAATGTGTTACCGAGTTCGTTTGCCTCGGGAATGGTGATGGGGGTAGTGAAGGACATAATGTCCGCGTTCTTCATCTGTGCAGTACCGCTGTACTGACCGAGAGAACCGAGAAGGACTACGTAGTCGCCTGCAACGGGCTTAGCGCCTTCGAACTCGCCATATTTGGTACCTTCAATATAAGAGCCATAAACGGTGAACTCGTTTCCAAGCTCGTCAACGATGTACATATTGCCGTAGGTAGTGTTGTAAACTTCCTTGATGATACCTGCGATGAGGTACTTTTCTTCGGTATATGTGTTATGATCCTTAGCTGCGCCGATCTCAATAGCATCCTTGATGGAGGTTATGGACTTGGAGAGCTTGATCTCGAAGGACTTGGTGTCGGTTACTTCGCCGCAAGTAATGGTAGCGGTGATCTTTACGATGGTTTCAGCATCGGGAACAACGAGAGTGAGCTTGCCGTCTGTAAGAGTAGCTGCTTCATTTGCCTCTGCAAGTGCCCAAGTGATAGCAACGTCATCATAGTACTGACCCTTAGCAGCAAGATCAACTACTGTGTCGGAGGAGTAGGATGCGGGAAGCTTAAGGCCTTCCTTTTCAGCCTCAACCTTTTCAGCATCGGTCTTGGTAACTACGGTGTAGTCAGAGAAGCAATCGGTGCTGGTAGGAATGAGGTAGGGAGCACTGTTGTAAAGAACGAGGATACCAGTTGCGTTTGCAGTATTACCGAAGTTTTCTGCGTGCGCTGCGTCGATGGTGGTCTTGTCGGGGCTGCTTACCTTGCTGCCGTCAACAACGATCTGGAGGGTGGTGGGGAAGTCGGTTACGTAGGTTCTTACGTATCCGGTCTTTTCACCGATAGCAAACCAGAGATATTGAGAAGTATCCTTCTCAAGCTCCTGGGATCCAATGGTAACACCCTTGATGGTTACTACAAGACCTACGTAGTTCTTGAGGCTCTCGCCTGCTGCGAACTTTTCGGTGATATCAAGAACAGGAATATCCTTGATGGTCTCGTCAATGATTACGAAGTCTCCGCCCTTGGTCTCCTGCATTCCGCTGTAGGGAGTTACGGGAGCAGTAACGGCTACGGTCATACCGAGTGCAATGCCTGCCTCGAGGGGATCCTTGTCGAGCTGGTAGCAGTAGTAACCGCCCTTGCCGTCAACGTCAGCGAGGAAGAGGTGGTTTCTGGTGTTGCCTGCGCTCTTAGCGTTGATACCGACAACGATACCTGCAACGGTAACGGATGTGCCCTCTTCAGCCGCCATATAGTCCTCGAAGGAGGTAACTTCAAACTTAGGAACTACGCGATCGTAGGAAACGGTAGCGGTTGTTCCGTCGGGAGCTGTAACGGTAGCGATGATCTTGTAGTTAACAGTCTCAAGAGAGAGCTCGTCAACCTGGATGGTCCACTTGGGGCTACCCTCGACTACAGTAACCTTATCGCTGTCAGTTGTCCAAGTAACCACGTACTTGTCGAGACCGATCATTACCTGACCGTAAACCTCATAGTCAGCTGCGGTAATAGGGTCCTTACCCTTGTACTGAGAGTTAAGGAATTCAATTGCCGCTTCAACATCGTATGCGGATCCGGAAGTGGTAGTTTCTTCGGAACCGCCTGCGGTTGTGTCTTCAGAGCCGCCTACGGTGGTTTCTTCACCACCTGCAACAGTAGTTTCTTCGCCACCTGCAACAGTGGTTTCTTCCTTACCTGCGGTGGTTTCTTCCTTACCTGCGGTAGTTTCTTCCTTGCCCGCAGTGGTTTCTTCCTTGCCTGCAGTGGTCTCTTCCTTGCCTGCGGTAGTTTCTTCGTTGGATCTACCGGTATCACAAGCTGCAAAAACAGAGAGGCAAAGGAGCATTGCTAAACAAAGTGCAATTAGTTTTTTCATAACGTCTCCTTTTAGAGTTTTTATTTTATATTATTACTTGATAATAATATTGTTTTGATTGAAGACCTTGATCTGATAGTCACCGCTGAAATATTCAATGATTCCTTTTACGTCAATGGTCTTGCCCACGTAGTAATCGGTGGTGACGAGTTCGCCGTTCTCATCTCGGAAGACGGTGGTGCGGATTTGTACCGTTACACCGTTTGCTTCGCAGATAAGAGTCATCGCACCGAAGTCATCACTTGCCTGATTGGTGGTGGCATATCCTCCCTTTACGTAAAGTCCTTCCATGGAAATGGAGGAGTATATCGCAAGGGCGGCGTAATCATAGGTGGTTATGGTTGCGTTATCCTCGCTGTCCGTGAGTGTTACGTCAACCTTGCCGTTTGCATAACGCTCGGGGGAGGTAAGAAGATATACGGGCTCGTGACCGTCGCTCAACTTCTGGATATTAGATGGATCGTCGGGCTTCATTATACGGTAAGAAAGTCCAGAGACCTGATAAGTGTTACCCGTTTCGTAGTAGGAAACAGTACCAACGATTCTGACCTCGTTGCCTACGGAAAGAATTTCAAGGGCATCACCGTTCATATTGAATCCGTAGTATATGTACATTCCGTACCAAACGTCAGTCTCCTCATCGTAGCTTTCAACGTAGACCGCATTGTCGTGGTCCTGAGTTATGATTCCGTTGAAGGCAACCTTCATGCCGTTATAGCTTTCGATGTTGCAACGGAGCTCCTTGAGAGTAAGCTCTATTGATTCACCATAGTAGAAGTTGGGATCCTTTACTCCCGAATAAACGCACAGCTTTTCAGCTCTTGCCTGAGCGATAGCCGCCATACAGGTTTCGCCGTATCGGTTATTTGCAGAGTTGGAGGCGATCGCCAATCCGTTCTGAAGAATCTCGATGTTGAGATTGCGGTACTCGTCGCTTCCAGCGGGCTTGTACCAGATCCAGAGCATATATCTGTCTCCCGTGGAATCCGCATTAAGCGTTTCGGTGTCGGACTCGATAATGATGGAGGTAGCCGTAGAAAGCTTTTCCTTAGTGAATGCGGCTGCTGTTTTACCCCATTCCTCGATCTTACCCGTAGACTCGGGGGTATTGATAGCAAGATATCTCGCCTTGATAACACCGGTGGAGATAAGCGAGGTGGGTGCGTGGAAATGAGTGGTGTCACCGTCGATGAACGCCTTTACCGTTACCTCTTGCTTGAGAGTGTTGGAGTTCATATCCAGCTTAACCTCAGCGGCGTAGTCGACGTGGACGTCGGGGGCTGCAGTTTCACTCTCACTTGTGCTTTCGATCTCACTTGTGCTTTCGATTTCACTCGTGCTTTCGATCTCACTGCTGCTTTCGCTTTCGCCATTGGTAGTGACTTGCGCGTCCTCCGTGGTATCGCCGCCGCTTTGTGTTGTAGACTCGGTGGTCTGAGCCGCGGTGTCTGTAGTTTCGTTTGTATTGCCTGCGGTGTCGCACGCTGACAGGCATCCGAGAAGGGAGCCTATCAGCAATGCAATCACAAGCAAATTGCTAATGATTTTCTTCATTATTAATTTGTCCTGTAAATTAATTCAAAATTAAGAGAGGTACTTGCACTTTTCTACAGCATCCTCAAACGCCTTTGCGATCATAGCATCAACGTCGTCGGTTACTGCGGAGAAGCAGTCCTTGATAAGCTTACCAACCTCATCACGAGCAACGGAGGAGCCGTTAAATGCAGGGGAGGTGTAGTATGCGTTTGCCTGATCGAGACAAACCTTTGCGGAGAGCGCTGCAATGTTTGCACCGCCGTCAGCCTTATCGAGCCAAGCGGAGTACATCTCGTTCCTAGCAACGGACTTGAGTACGGGAACGTAACCCGATACCATAGAGAATTCTGCCTGGAACTCAACGGTAGTGGTGAGGTACTTCACGAAGAGCCAAGAAGCATAAACTTCCTGAATGTTTGCCTTGTTGAAGATACAGAGCGAGGGACCCTGAGAAATAACCTTGGGCTGATCGGGGTTAGCCTGAGGAATGCTTGTGATTCCAACTTCGAAGGGATACTCGTTGTTAACCTTTGCAGGACGCTGGTGAGTAGCACCTGCGGAGGATCCAATGGACATATAGCTTCTCTGCTTGGAAGGATCGGGCTCGACGAACAAGCCGGAGGTGTATGCACCGAAGATATCCTGAGTGGTTACGTAGCCAGCCTCGAACCATTCTCTGAATTCCTTAACGAAAGCTCTGTTTTCGGGAGTATTGAAGAGGAAGTGCTCGCCTGTTGCGCTGGTGTAGGGAGTGCCAAGCTGCTCGGTCATAGTGATGAACCAGTTAGCTTCGCTGTCATATCCGAGAGGGATACAGTCGGGATCAATTTCCTTGATCTTCCTGCAAAGCTCTTCCATCTCGTCCCAAGTGGTGGGAGGAGTGAGACCGTGCTCTGCAAAGAAGGTAGCGTTGTAGTAAAGAACCTCGGTGGACTTCGACATAGGAAGGGTGTACATCTTACCGTCGCCGAACTGCTTACCCTCAGCGTAGTAGCCGGGGATAAAGTCGTTGATCTGCTTCTGGGTGAGACCCATACGCTCGGTGGTGCCGTCTGCACGGGTAACATCTGCCATGTTGTCGATGAGCGCGTCAAGCGGATAAACTGCCTTGGAGATGTTGTACACTGCAACGTGGTCGGGATAGCAGTACGCGATGTTGGGCTGGTTACCAACGGTGATCTCGGTACTGATCTGGTCACGAACGTCGTCGTAGCTACCAACCTGCTCGTGAACGATGGTGATGTTGGGGTAGAGCTTGTTGAATTCTACGATGTAAGCATCGAGAACGTCACGAAGATTCTGACCCATGGTGTGATAAAAGGTAATGGTTACAGCACTTCCATCGTAGCCCTCATCCGGGTTTTCTACAACAGGGGGAGTAGTGGTTTCGTTGCCTCCGGGAGCAGCGGTGGTTTCGCCGCCTTCGGGAGCAGCAGTGGTCTCGTTGCCTCCGGGAGTAGCGGTGGTTTCGCCGCCTTCGGGAGCAGCAGTGGTTTCGTTGCCTCCGGGAGCTGCGGTGGTTTCGTTGCCTCCGGGAGCTGCAGTGGTTTCGTCGCCTCTGGGAGTAGTAGTGATATCGCCATTGACGTTGACGTTGACATCACACGCTACGAACGAGAAGCATCCCAAGCAGCAAAACGCAGCCATAAGAAGTGCAAGAATTCTCATTTTCATGGTTTTTGTCCTCCATAATAATAAATTTTTATTTGTGTTAAGCCATTTCTTTTGATTGAAAAAGCGATTAACCTTTGATACCGCTTCGGCTTACGCCCTTCATAATGTATTTTCTGAAGAAGATAAATACAAGGAAAAGCGGGAGTGAAACGAGTGCGACTGCCGCCATCTGACGCGGGTAGTCTGTGTTACCTGAAACGTCGTTAAACGCGTTTCTCAGACCGTTTGTAATAAGTCTGTGAGCGTCGTCGTTTGCAACGAGTCGGGGCCACATGTAAGAGTTCCATGCGCCCATCATCTTGAGTATCGTGATAGAAATAATGGTGGGAAGCGCAAGGGGGATCATAACCTTCCAGAGATACTTGAGGTCGCTGGTACCGTCTACCTTAGCGGCGAGGTAAAGCTCGTTGGGTATCTGCAAGAAGTTCTGTCTGAGAAGGTAAATGTAGAATACACTTACAAGGAAGGGAACGATCAGAGCAGCAAAGCTCGAATCGACGAACGGGATATGGAAATCGGGGCCAAAGAGACCGAACATATTTCCAAGCCCGTTAAAGAATCTTGGGAACCATCCGCCCTTGGTCATAACGGTTGCGTAGTTGGTGATGGTGAAAAGCTCACCGGGGATCATCATAGTGCCGAGAAGCGCCGCAAAGAGTGCGTTTTTGCCCTTGAAGTTAAGTCGAGCGAATGCAAACGCGGAAAGCACGGTGATGACTAACGACAGTATCGTGGAAACTATACCTACGAACATCGTATTTCTGAAAAGTGTGAAAAGGTCGAAATCGTTGGTTGCCGCTTCGGGAGAAACGATAGATCCAACCCAACCGTTAGCCTCTGCAACGTCAAAGGGGATAAGTATGTCGGTATAGTTTTGGAATTTCCAGGACTGGGGAAGTCGGATCGTAGCCATGTCGTTCTGTGGGC
>JAZSGD010000027.1:0-3186 GCA_045532555.1 Eubacteriales bacterium
CCCTCGGGCTCAACCGCCTCGATTCTCGGGAACAAATAAAGCTCCCATTCGTTCTCAACGAATAGCTCGCCGCCCATAAGTGTAGCGTAAAGCTTCATCTCGCATGGCTTGTCAACCTCGGGCAGCTCTATGTCAAGATCATAAAGCTTAGGCAGCGTTCCTCCGACAAGATCAACTGTCGCCGTATCGTGTCGGATCAGCTTTTCTCCCGAAGCAAGCTTTATATCAAGCGTTGCACCCTTGATCTGCTCAAAGCCGTAGCAGGAGGCATAAATACCGCAGCACAAGTGCTCTCCCGCAAAGAAATTCGTCCTTCTCTCAAGATCGTTAAGCAACACCGTGGGCGAGTTGTATCTGAGCACGTTCTGCACGCTTTCACCGGGCTTGAGCTCATAAAACTCGTTCATCATACCAACGTCGTAGCCAAACGTGTGCCAATGCGTGTCGATAGGGCCCAAAAAGTCGTATCCCGCCATATTTTCGCATCTTCTCGTCGCCTCGAAGCAATACATGCGAACGCGTCTTTGCCATTCGCACGAATTTCTGAAATATAAAGGCGCCTTATCCAAAACACCCTTGTCAGCAAGATGTCGCTCGATCGAGTCGAACATGTCTGTCTTGCCAATTCTCGTGTTTTTGTATCTATCCTTGACCGACAGATCGGTGTAAGTGCCGTCTATACAGATCTCGTGAGTAACACGCGGCTTATCATTGTATATAAAGCTCCAATTGCTAACGTCCTTGACCTTGGCATCGGTCGAAGCATAGCTGAAATGAGCAAGCGAATAGCTACTGTACATATCGCTAAATTCATCTGCGATCTTAAAGCGACGCGGATTGTGTCTCATCGGCTCGAGCACGACCTCGCTCATAAGCTCGGGCTCTGCCTCAAAATTATACTCGAGACCGCGCAAAGCGCTCATCGGTGAAAAGAGCGAATCGGTCCTTCCGTGCACCTCGTCGGCACACAGATGAATATGCTCAAGAAAATCGTCGTAAAGCTGGAGCTCGTTGCCACAGCAGTATATCACAACCGATGTGTGCCTGCGGCAGAAGGTGACGATATCCCTCCACTCATCAAGACTCGTGTTGTTCGGGCTCTCAACGTGAAGCAGCATTCCAAGCTCGTCCGCCGCCTGCATATATTCCTTTGGCGGAATGTGAGTGTGAAAACGGATAAAATTGAAGCCAAGCTCCTTGAGCTTGCCGATCACCTCGCGGTAAAATTTAACGTCCTGCACGGGATGCACCGTCAGCGGATAATAGCAATGCTCACAAACACCGCGCAGATAGTAAGGCTGACCGTTAAGACGGAAATGCGGCCCATCTGTGGTCAGACGTCGAACGCCGAAGCTTCTTTCAAGCACGGCTTCTCCGCATACTATCTTAAGCACGTACAGCTTTGGGCTTTCGGGACTCCAAAGCTCAAGATCCTCACTGTCAAAGCAAAAATCACCGACCGATTCTCCGCTTTTGATCACTCTGTCCCCGTCAAGCACCAACCAAGCAAATTCAGCCTCACCGACCGACTCGACCTTGCACTCCACCGTCTTGCAATCCTCGGAAACAAGAATAGCAACGTCACGCAACGCGCTCTTATATACACGAAGCTCAATATCTCCCGTAATGCCGCCGCTGTACTCACTCGCTGCGCGAGACGTAATTCCCGACACGGGCTGACCGTCAAAGCCTTCAAGTCTGTGGTTAGAGACCGACAAAACGACCGTATTCTCTCCACCGATAAGCACCCCGTCGGGTATCTCGATATCAAACGGCGTGCTGTATCCCTCGTGTCTGCCCAAAAAGACTCCGTTGAGCCAAACCGAAACCGAGCTCTGAACTCCACCGAAGTGTAAGCATGACGGAGAATCAATGCCCTCGCAGGTAAACGAGCGTTTGTAAAAGAAATTGCCGGCAATATTCGGAAGCAGCATATCGGGAGCAGTGCCCACAATAGGATACTGCTGGTGGCTGTATTCGGGATTTATCTTCAAGCTGTGGAAAAACGGAGCTTTTTCAAAACTCTCGGTCATATCCTCCCAATATCCGGGCAACGCGTTTTCAATAACAGCGCCCTCAAAGCTCGGGAGGAGCTCCGACACGTATTTTTCCTCGCAATAATCCATTCTCCACGCTCCCGAGAGCGAAAAGCTTTCGTATATCATATCTAACCTCCTGCACACCCGATCCGTCAGGTATTCAGATCACTGTATCTTCAGATCCCGAAGCGAGTCAATACGGTATTTTTCCATGACCCTCGGGAGATCCTCAATAATATTCTTACAAGCGTAAGGATCGACGAGATTCGCCGCGCCGACCTCAACGGCAACAGCGCCCGCCATCAGCATCTCGATAACGTCCTCCGCGCTCGAAACACCGCCCATTCCAACAACGGGAATGTTGACCGCATGCGACACCTGATAAACCATACGCACAGCCACAGGGAAGATCGCGCTTCCCGAAAAACCTCCCATTTTGTTAGCGATAACAGGCTTTCTCGTGCGAAGATCTATTCTCATACCAAGCAGGGTGTTTATAAGGCTGATGCCGTCAGCACCCGCCGCCTCGCAAGCCTTTGCGATAGCAACTATATCAGTAACGTTGGGCGAAAGCTTGATGATGATCGGCTTCGTTGTGACCGCCTTGACCGCACGAGTCACCTCTGCCGCACCCTCGGGAGTAGTACCGAACGCCATACCGCCGCCGTGCACGTTGGGACAGCTTATATTGACCTCGATCCAACCCACCTGATCGCATTTATCAATCTTTTCGCAGGTGTAAACGTACTCCTCGACCGAAAAGCCCGAAACGTTAGCCATTACCTTCTTATCAAAGCATTTAGCAAGTTTGGGCAGCTCCTCGGAAATCACCTTTTCGACACCGGGGTTCTGAAGTCCGACCGCGTTTATCATTCCGTTCGGAGTCTCGGCGATTCTGGGCGTGGGATTGCCAAACCTCGGCTCCTTGGTCGTTCCCTTGAACGAGAACGTGCCCAGCATATTTATATCATAAAGCTCTGCAAATTCGTATCCAAATCCAAAAGTACCCGAAGCAGGGATAACGGGATTGTCAAGCTCAAGTCCACAAAGATTCACACTCAGCTTTCCCATAAGATCTCCTCCTTCTTCATAACGGGACCTTCCTTGCAGATGCGCTTGTATCCCGTAATAGTCTTGCACGAGCAAC
>JAZSGD010000181.1:0-5381 GCA_045532555.1 Eubacteriales bacterium
TGATTGATAAAACAATCAGGGAAAGAATCGAGAGTTTGTCCTGAAAAGGTCTCACTGCTATAGCCCTCTCACCCGACTTTGTCGGGAGCTCTCCCAAAGGGAGAGCCTTGGTTTGAGAGATGGCGTTAAATAACAAAAAGAGAGAACTTGGTGAGTGCCTCGTTCTCTCTTTTTTGTTATGCGTTTGGATTTGCCTGACTATACTTCTGCTTCACCGCAGAGATCTGCGCGGGCTGTGCGGTCTCGGCGGGATACCAGCCCTTCTGCGCCATCTTCGCGTAGACCTCGTTCTGCATAGCGAGGGTCTCGTTGAATGCCTGCGTGAACGCGCCGTGTACGTTGGGCGTCGAGGACTCGATCGCGCCGTGCATCAAAAGATCGCACTCTCCCTTGAGGTTGAGGAGCAGATTTTCCATAATTTCCTTTTCGTTCATAGTTGACCTCCTTGTTTTTAGCCCAGCAGGGTGTAGAATCGGCTGAATGCCTGCGAATGACGTGCCGAGATCTCGGATATAAAGTTTTTGAGCTCGGGGTCGGATACTGCGTTTGCGGACTCGGCGCAGCAAGCCTTGATCTGCTGCTCGTGACCGAGCGCGTCGTCGATATAGAGCAATTCTTTCGGTGACATGGTTTTTACCTCTCTTTTTTTGGTTTGTAAAGTCATTTTTGCCTCGTGGGAGGCGGTTTATTCGGGAGAAAAGAAAAGTGCTGAGTTCAGAGCGCAGAATTCAGAGCTGCCGCCTTATGAAAGGGAATATAATATAGAAAAACTGTTGACAATAATGGAAGAAAAAGGAACAAAAAACGCTAATTTTGTGCAAAATCGTGAAAAAGTGTGCGTAAATAGTTAAAAATCGCTTGAAACACGACGGGTAATATATTATAATTAAATTGGACATTACCCAAATCTATTTTTGGAGGAAAACCGATATGAAAAAACAACTTAAAAGCTTGTTTGCATTTTTGCTCTGCGTTTCTATGATCGCGGGCGCATTTGCGGCTTGTACCAACGGCTCGCAGGGCGGCGATGAGACCACCTCGGGCAGCTCGGAGGAGTCGACCACGGGAAAGACCGAGGGTACGACTGCAGGAAGAATCGAGGACACGACCGCGGGCAGTGGAGAAACCACGGTGGAGGAGACCACCGAGGAGGAGACCACCGAGGAGCCCTTTGTGCTTACGGAGGGTGAATACGCGCCTCTGGTTCAGAACGCTCACGAGCTTAAGAACGGCGTGAACGTCTACTTTACCGACTCGACGCGAAATAAATACGTTGTCAAGAACAAAAATATGCAGCTTGAATATATGCTCAACGCGGATCAGTCGCAGCTTGTGACTGCGCTCAAGAGCGCTTCGGGTAAGACCTACCTTGGCAACACGATGGACGTCTACGTCAAGACGACCTCGGGCAAGGTCTACTATGCCTCCGACTCGACCACGCAGGCGAGAACCAACGTGCTCAAGCTCGGCTACTATTACTACGACGTCCGCATACTCGATCAGACCTTCTTTAGCGAGTTCGAGACCGTCAGTGAGCACAAGCTTAATCTTGCGGACTACGATTATTGCGCCGATATGAAGGAGCCGAAGATCAGAAACGGTGTGCTCAGAAGTGAGGTCACCTCCAATCTCGACACCTGCATCGCGTACACGGTTGACTACAACGCGGCGGACTACAACTACGTTGCGGTGACGCTCAAGGTATCGGGCACTATCTCCTATGCAAATCTTTATATGCTCGTGGGCGGAAACACCGCGCTCGACGAGAAGCACAAGCTTTCGTTCGACCTCCTTTCCGACGGCGAGACCCACACCTACTACATTCCTATGAGCACGATGCCCGACTACACGGGCAAGGTCACTCAGATCCGTCTCGACCTTTACGGTCAGCCCGGCGACGAGTTTGAGATAAGCGAGATCAAGGCGGTCAACGCAAAGGTTGCCGAGGGTGCTCCCGCGCTCTATCTCGACCGAAATCTCAACGTATATTCCGACAAGCTCCACCAGACATTGCACTTCGTTGCAGGCGAGAAGGTCACGGATATTGCCGAGCTCGGTATGATCACCGATATCGCGGCGGATACTGTCGAGAAGCTGATAGTCAAGGACAAGAACGGCACGCACGAAACCCTCGACGGAGTCGATTGGGCAAGCGCCGAGTATATCGGATTTGATATCAAGGACGTTGGTATCTTCGGCTACATTATGCCCGTCCACGCGGCAAGCGGAAGTATAACGGTAACGCTTGA
Source organism: Eubacteriales bacterium (assembly GCA_045532555.1). Classification (GTDB taxonomy): domain Bacteria; phylum Bacillota; class Clostridia; order Oscillospirales; family CAG-272; genus SVTX01. The sequence continues at coordinate 2,250 of JAZSGD010000181.1, forward strand.
GGGCGGTAACTACCGCATCGTGCAGTCAAGCACCCCTGAAAATAACACGATCAATCCTCCCGTCAACGACAAGAGCAACGACTTCTATATGGGTCAGCGCCTCTACACCGACGAGAGCCACGATTTCGCTGCGTTCTTGAACGAGGCAGAGTGCGAAAGACACCCTCTGACGAGCGAAAATATCGTCGTTGACACCGAAAACTCCGACAACGGAGCGTTTGCGGGCTACGACGCTCTGCGCGGCTACTACCGCTTCACGCTCGACGGAACGGTCTCCTTCAACTATTCCTACTTTGGACACGAAAACGAGCATTTCAACGTCCGCTTTACGATCAAGGGCGACGATCTCGACCGTAAAATGTATATAAACACCTTCGCGGACTCGACCAACATCGAGGGCGGCGCGGTGCTCTCCGAGAAGGATCTGCTCCTGCCGATTCCGATCGAGGTCAGCAAGAACTTTATTCACGAAAAGGAAGAGCCGCTTTACGACCGCGGCGACAAGGCGTTCAGCGAGACCTTTATTCCCGTCACCGTCAAGGCAGACGAGGAGCTGACGCTCAATATCCTCAATCTCTATCAGAATTGGGGCAAGTTCCCGCTTAAGCAGGTGTCCTCGATTCAGGCAAATATGCCTTACTACCATCTTTCCACAGGTGTTACCGAGTCCAACTGTATCGCGAATTATTACGTTAAGGGTAAGGACCTTCAAACTCTCCCTGACCACAGAGCTGCTTCCGCTCCTTTCTGGTCTGAAGAAAACGGCGATACAAGCGGAGACGGTGTTCCCGACGGTGACCCCCAGCATGATAACGGTGGATATCACCTCTGGTTGCAGTATACCGACAGCGAAGGAAACAAGAACGCGTCGGAGCCTGTAAGTAGCGTTATCAACTCTGCAGGTCTGACCTACGCGGATATTGATATGACCTACCTTTCCGATGACAACAGTATCGAGGTTACGTATAAGCATCTTGAAATGCCCCAGACCGATGAGAACAGGGCATACTATGAGATTAAGTACACAGTGCTTGAGGACGTTACGATAGGTACCGGCACAGCTACCGGTAAAAACTTCTACGAGAACTTCTCCTTCTATTCGGTCTACGGATACGGAGATGGATACACTAATTTCGGATATTGGAGCGAAGCAGGCAAGTCTGCCTACGCATCTGCAACTACCACCGCGTCTTACGTGCTTGGTACAGAATGTCCTTATTTCGATCTGTACGGCATAACCGGTACCACCGGTTCGCAGAACGCAGACGTATCGTTCCTTATTATGAAACACAAGGTACTTAATGCAAGTGAAGAAGCAAGCATTGCGGGAGGTAAGATAACAGATGACACCAACTTTATCGTAAACGTAGCGAACGGCAGTGCGAGCCTTTCGTTTAACGTAAGCGGAGCAGTAACTCTTAAGGCGGGCGACACGATAACGATTTACGCGATGGTCATGCCCTGGTGGAATCAGGCATATAGAACCAACTCCACCGGTGCTGCGGACCAGAACGTTATAGACGCGCGTGAAAACACACTCGTTAATCCTATCGTAGCAACTGCAGTTGAAAACGCAACTGTGGATGCGAGCAGCGTATTCCTTCCCACAATAGAAAGCACTAACGGACTTGACGCAACGTTTAAGCTCGGTCATGCAACTGACAACGCAAACCTTGCTGATATGAACGTTACCTTCCGTGTAGACGGCTTCAACGTATTGGCAACTCCCAAGCTTTACAAAGATGGGGAGCTCGTTGAGATCAGCTCTATCAATACTCCCGATGTAACGGGTAGCGCTCATAACTACGACGGATACTTCGTACATTATGACACAAATACAGGCAAATATTCTTATTCCTTTGTGACCACTGTTTCGGGCGCGTCGTCCGGAACCTTCAAGGTTGTCGTTGACGACACCACCGTTGATTGGAAAGAAAACCACAGCGACTCCTATCTCGGCGCAGAGGCTATTTACAATGCTGTTGCGTATGGCGACGCTAATGTGCTTAAGCTTTCCACAAGCAATGTTCTGACTGAAAACGGAGTAACGTACGTAACTCTTACCAATACCGAAGCAGGCGCTGACTCGCATACCTCTGAATTCAAGACAGTTGGCGGCTCTGCGGTTAAGTATATGGTCGTTAAGTATAGAACCACAACTCATTCAAGTGGCTTGCAGTTCTTTATGACTACCGCTGGCGGTTCAATAAACGGCACTGGCGATTGCTTTACATTGTCAAATTCCCTTATTGACAAGAGTGGCGAGTGGAAGGTAATGGTAGTTGACCTTGCTGCGCTCGATGCGGAAAAGAACCTTACACAGATGGTAGCAAGCTCGGTGGGAACCTACGGCATTGCACATTTCCGTTTGGACCCCTTCACAGGTTCGGCAGCAAATGAGACTATTGACATTTCTTACATAGCATTCACCAGAGATGTTCAGGCTGCTATAGATATGAACTCCGATATGGACGTTTCAAATATAAGCTACGTTTACGGAGAGTCTAAATCCACAGCCATCAGTGGTAAGCTTGATGAGCTTGCAGATAAAACAAACAACAACTACAAGAATATGAACGTAGTATTCTCGGGAGACTCTCTCGTGGATATGATGACAGACAAGGTCTGGGATGCGGATATTACAGGCGCAACCTTGAACGATGATGGAACCGTTACCGTAGAATACGGTTCTACAGGCGACAGATACTTCGGATTCACTCTTGACGGCTCGACTACGACCGGTAAGTACCTTGTTATGAAGTACAGAACCGGAGCCGATACGAATATTGCGAGAGGAGAAGCATACATAAACGTAAACTGTCTCGGAAGTACCGCGGCTAACAGAGCATGGACCGTGCATACGGCTTTGACCAAGATAGTTGCCGACCACAGGTGGCATACGCTTGTTATTGATCTTTCCGATCTTGCAGACGTAACAGAGGTTGACGGAAGCTATTCCGTAACTCTCTTTAGAGCAGACTTCTTCGACGCTCTTACTCCTAACGGCTCGGTAGACTTCGAATATATCGGACTTTGCGATGAACTTAGCGATATCGCGCTCGCAGAAGACGAATATCTTGAATACAGCTGGCAGAACTGGACCGCTTCTGTTGATGAGATCCAAATTGACGA
>JAZSGD010000137.1:0-38521 GCA_045532555.1 Eubacteriales bacterium
ACAGCGAGTGGAAAGACCTTCTTACAGCAGTAGACGGAGAGATTTTTATTTATGATGAAATTGGTAATCCAACGTCATACTATAATGGAAGCAGATACAGCTTAGGCTGGACAGAGGGACGAAAGCTTGCTACAATTACAGAAGGTGGAAAGACCACAGATTATCTGTATGATGCAGGCGGAAACCGCATCAAGAAGATAAATGATGATGACAGCTATATCATCTATGTAAATGTGAACGGAGTACCGCTTGGAGAAAAGCACTACAGTGCAGAAGGTGAGCTTACCAAGACGCTCCGCTACATCTATGATGAGTATGGTTCCGTGTGCGGATACATAGCAAATTCAGCCGATGGTGCAGGAACGTATCACTTTATCAAGAATCTCCAGGGTGATGTAACGCATGTATATCGTTTGGGAGACAATGCTATTGTGGCATCCTACAGCTATGATTCGTGGGGAAATATCATCAGTGCGACAGGTGAAAAGGCTGAGGAGAATCCGTTCAGATACAGGGGATATTACTATGATGTTGAGAGTGGATTCTATGCAACTGGAAGCAGATATTATGATCCAGAGATTGGTAGATTTATAAATATAGATGATGTATCATACCTTGGTATGAATAATTCATCGACAAGCTATAATTTATATACTTACTGCATGAATAATCCAGTTCTTCATAGGGATTCGACTGGAAATACACCCGAAACGGTATGGGATGTAATTTCTCTTGGATTAAGCGTAGCAGGTGTTATTGCAAATCCATATGATCCATGGGCATGGGCAGGACTTGTAGGAGATGCAATAGACCTTATCCCATTTGTGACAGGTGTTGGTGAAGTTACACGTGGCATTAGAATAGCTAATGGTGCATGTGAGGCTATTGATACCGCTGGTGATGTAGCAAAAGTTGGAAAAAAAGCACCTGTTGTTATCGGCGAGAATATGAAACGTGTAAGACAATACGCAAAAGAGATTGGAGGACACGCATATCAGCCGTGGAAAAATGATCCCTTTGATTATAACTTGGCGATGAAACGGAACAAACGATGGATAAAGGATATGATGGCTGAGGGCAGAGAGATTATCGATATTGGACCGGATTTTGCTAGAAGAAGGACAGGCGTTGCCCCAAGTGATTTTTACAATATGGAGCGGTCACAAGTGAAAGGATACGCCAATTATACAAAGGTGTTTACAAGACAAGGTATTTTCGGAGGAATTTGGAGAGAATGGTAAATGAATAAAATGGTATTATGCCAACTGGCAGAGGAACTACAAAAACTAGGCGAAGGCCTTGATTTCAGAAACCAAGTTATACGGACGAGTTACGGCGTGTCGGAAATATATGTTGTAAATAGGCACGCACTACAATTAGAAGTTGACTGGCGGGAAAACAATCTGTTTATGTATGTGGTGTATTTGAAGAATAATAGTTTGCCGGATAAGGACGTGCTTTATCATTATGGTGATGGACACTGGTGCAGAAAATATCTAGAGGAACTCTATCTAGTAAAACGGCCAATCATAAAAGACCATAATAGAAGGTACTCAACAGCATATTTGTTTGATTGTTTTGCGTTCTATACCAACCTGATAAACAGCAACACAGATATCCTAAAGAATTTTGGAGTTACAGGTAATATAGTTAATTCCTTTTGAACGAGCAAATCATTAAAAGGTTTCAGGAATAGTCCTGACAAGTGCTAATGGTCACCCATTGGCGATGATTGCTGGTACATAACAGTTCCTTTCTCTTTTTCGGCAAGGTCCCCACCGAAAAAAATAACATCCCGGAGGGAACAACCCCTCCGGGTACATAGTAGAACCCAGCCCAGAGTGGATTCTATGCAACTGGCAGCAGATATTATGATCCTGAGATTGGTCGATTTATAAATGCGGATGATGTCTCATACCTTGGTATGAATAATTCGTCGACAAGCTATAATTTATATACTTACTGCATGAATAATCCAGTTCTTCATAGGGATTCGACTGGAAATACACCCGAAACGGTATGGGATGTAATTTCTCTTGGATTAAGCGTAGCAGATGTTATTGCAAATCCATATGATCCATGGGCATGGGCAGGACTCGCAGGTGATGTTGTTGATGTGGCAATTCCGTTTGTTGGTGGCGTTGGCGAGGCGATTAAGGTTGCTAAGGTTGTTAATACAGTAGGGGATACGGCAGATTCGATACATGATGCGAGTAAAGTTGCTAGAGGAATTGATGAATTAACAGATGTGAGTATAAATACTGCTCGTACCACAAAGAATTTGCGTTCAAGTGCAGTAAGACAAGCTTGGAAAAATGAAGTGATTCTTGTGCAAAATACAGGTAAAGGTACTCGTGTATGGACAGATTTGGAAATAGAAGAACTTCTAACAAATGGAAAAGTAAAAGGTTACGTTGGGCATCATATGAAGAGTCCGCAGTGCAAAATGGAAGTCAACAGAAAAAATCGGACTTTAACGCACTTTATTTACCTACTCCGCAAAATTGCCGAACAGCAACCGTTCTCTACTATTATAACCTCTATTCGAACTCTTTACAAGACCCGATTTTTCAAGAGAAATGGTGGAGAGAAAGCCGATAACCACAAGTCGAACCGTTGCAAAAAGCCTTATATATCAAGGGTTTTCGGCGTTTGCTATCCAATGTCGCAAGCGGATTTCGAATCCGCAGAGCAAATTTGAAGATATGAGAAGTCGAGAGCAAGTAAAGGCAGATAGCAGTAAATGATATTCGTTGTAAAATCAGCGGTTTCCAAGGCTAAAACCGAAAAAAGCCTTGAAAAACGGGTCGATTTGAACCCACGAAAATCGGGGTGTTTGAAGGTCATTTTTCAGCCAAAATGAGAGAAAATGGAGAGAAAAACACCCCGTTGGAGAGAAAAATGGAGAGAAAAAAAGAGAGAAAATAACCGCATAAATCAAGCGGTTTTCGACACTACGAAGTTTAGCAAATGGCTATGCCGTTGACCAATCATTACGTAATGAGGTGTAGCTATGGAACAGATAACCATTGAATATTTGAGAACTACATATCCCGAAGAAATCACCAAGGATCAATTTTATAGGATATGTCACATCAGTAAAAAGACCGCATCGTATCTTTTGGAAAGCGGTATCGTCCCCTGTCGGAACAGCGGAAAGAAAACTCGCAAATATAAGATACTTCTTACTGACGTTATCCGTTACCTTGAACAACGGGAACTTGACCCTCTGATTTTCAAGGCACCCGAAAATTACTACAAAAACGGATACGGTGAACGCCCACTTGGATTACGGGCAGTAAAGCTATCAGAGGTTCGCAAAGACCTTCTACGGGACGTATTTGCAAAGCAGATTTCCCATTATGACGACGTTATCACTCCCGATGAGGTTGCAGAAATACTCGGATACACCGTAAAATCGGTTTCCGAATGGTGCTTGAAGGGCGAACTAAAGTCCTTCCTAATATATAACAGGTGCAAAATCCCAAAAGAGTATCTGCTTGACTTTATGATCTCCGAGCGCTGCTTGATGATTGTACGCAAGTCAGCAAAGCATAAGCAGATGCTTGAAGATGCTCTAAAAAAAGTATAGTGCAAATGTCAAATTTGCACATTGGAGCTTTTGGAGCGTTTTTGCTACACTATTATTGAAAGGAAGGTGTAATCGCAATGAAAAGTTTTATAGAAGAATTTTACTACGGCAATATCGAGCCGCAGGGACGCAGCCGAAAGCAAAGTCCCGCCGTTAAAAAGGAGTTTGATCTATTAACGAAGAACGAGGAACTGCTTACACAGGCACTTACCGACGAAAACAAGAAACTGTTTCTTGAATATGTCAATGCTTGGGGTGTTGTAAACGGTGAGTCCTCCGCAGACAGCTTTATGGTCGGTTTTCGGTTGGGAGCAGCATTTGTGTACGATACCTTTGTAGCAGGTTCAATCCCTACATACGATAAGTAAAGGAGCAGAGTATGAAAAACAAACGATATATGTCTCTGAACAATGAGCAACACACCACCTTGCTCCGCTGCCTTGTGGAGTTTAAGAACGACCTTGTTCGTCAAGGCAGAACCGCCGATATTGTGGACGAGGTAATCCTAAAAGTGATGAACGCACCCGTGAAAAAGTTAAGAGTATGACCTACATAACCGCACAGCCGCTTATTCCAAAAGAATAGGCGGCTTTTTCTATTCCCCTACATAGCCGATCATTCGCCGTGGTCGGCTAAATCTGTGTAAAGGAGGACACGCAAATGGCGAAAACAAAGGTTATTGCCGTAGCAAACCAAAAGGGCGGCGTGGGTAAAACCACAACCGTGTATAATCTCGGAGCCGGTCTTGCGATGCACGGCAAAAAGGTCTTGCTTGTGGATGTTGACCCACAGGGCGATTTAACCAAGATGTTAGGACAGCGCAAACCCCACGATATGCCGTTGACCCTCGGAAACTGTATGAACGATATTGTTGCAGGAAACGAGGTCACGGAGCATCCGGAAATCCTGCATCATTATGAAGGATTTGACTTTGTACCCGGCAACCGCACCTTGTCTGCGGTGGAAACGGGACTTGTCAATGCGTTCAGCCGTGAAACCGTACTGCGACAGTATATTGATAGTGTAAAAGACGGTTACGACTATGTGTTGCTTGATTGCCGCCCGTCCCTCGGTATGTTGGTTATCAATGCCTTGTCTGCATCCGATTACGTGCTCGTCCCCGTACAAGCGGAGTATTTTGCGGCGGAAGATATGACCGAACTACTCGGCACGGTACGGCAGGTAAAGCGGCAGATCAATCCCAAGTTAGAGGTAGGCGGAATATTCTTGACGATGGCGAATGACACCAATTTCCGCAAGGATGTGGTAAAGGCTATCAAGGAAAACTACAAACGGCACTTTCCTGTATTCGATACAGTTATCCCCGCTACCGTAAGACTTGGAGAGATCAGCACCAAGGACAAGAGCATATTTAAGCACGACCCCAACGGCAAAGCCGCAAAAGCGTATGCAAACTTGGTAAAGGAGGTGCAAGGAATTGGCGAAAGACAGCGTATCCAACCTTCTGACCTCAGTAGATGAGCTTTTCACAACCCAAGAGGAACGGGACATAGCTAAGCGAGAAACCGTGATGGATATTCCATTAGCGGAAATCAGCGATTTTCCTAACCACCCGTTTAAGGTAACGGTGGATGAAAAGATGCTTGAAATGGCAGACAGCGTAAAGCGGTACGGGGTGTTAGTCCCTGCCATTGTACGACCGAAGCAAGGCGGCGGTTATGAAATGATTGCCGGACATAGGCGTAAAAAGGCAAGTGAGCTTGCGGAGCGACCGACACTTAACTGTATTGTCCGTGATCTGACTGACGATGAAGCCATTATTATAATGGTAGACTCCAACCTGCAAAGAGAGGTTATCTTGCCGAGCGAAAAGGCGTTTGCTTATAAAATGAAGTTGGACGCTATGAAACGGCAAGGACAAAGGACGGATTTAACTTGTGCAACACCGTTGCACAAGTCGGACGGAAAGAAAAGTCGAGAGATTCTTGCAGAACAGACGGGCGAAAGTCACGAACAAATCCGCAAGTTTATCCGTCTTACCGAACTTATCCCCGAATTGCTTGATATGGTGGACGAGAACAAAATCGCATTAAGACCCGCCGTAGAGCTTTCCTACCTTGCCGAAAAAGAACAACGGCTACTGTATGAGGAAATCGGGTACTCCGATTGCACCCCGTCCCACGCACAGGCAATTAAAATGCGTAAGTTTGCCGAGCAAGGTCAATTAACCGCCGAGGTCATTTCTTCCATTATGCAGGAGGAAAAGCCTAACCAAAAGGAGCAGTTTAGGATGCCAAGAGAAAAAATCAGCAAGTATTTTCCTGCGGGGACGCCTGCGGAAAAGATTGAGGACACCATTATCAAGGCGCTGGAGCTGTATCGCAGACGACAGCGTGATATGGAGCGTTGATGTGACTACCAAGGGGTTAGTGTACCCTTTTATATCAAGGGGAACGGCGGTGGTCGTTTGCTCCCCCTCTCCACACCTCACCCCCTCAAAAACCTGCTGTACCTGCCGAAAAAAGAGATATTATCGCAGACTTGCAAATTGTCGAAATCTCCGTAAACTGAAAGCCAAAAGGAGGTTTTACGATGAAACGCATATTTTCAATTTCGGCAGTTATCCTCATTCTCTTAACAGGCTGTAACAATTCGACGGAATTATCGGATACGCCTACGGAGAGCACACCCGCTATTGTGATAACGGAAACGGTTACAACCTCTACTACCGAGAACGAAGATCCGAAAGGGACAACTGATAATGCTGATGCGGCATCTTCTTTTTCGGCAAGTAACGAAACGGTTACGACCGAACCCGAAGAAACGATAAGCGAAACCAAGCCAACCGTGACTACCGAGCAGCCTACCCAAACGGAGAAAAAGGAAACGACATCTACTACGCCTACCGAAACAAAACCCTCTGTAACAGATACGGAGCCGCAGGAAACTCAGCCAGAGGAAACCGAGCCACCCGTTACGACGGAAGAACCCGTTATCATTCCCGAAGTAAAGCGACCGAGCGCAAGTGAAATCGAAGCCAAAACCGCTGAATATATCAATCAGTACCGTTTGGCACAAGGCGACACGCAGACGGTTATTTTACCCGGACTCACCGCCGTTGCCGAATACCGAGCCAAGCAGCTTATCACAAGCTTTTCTCACGCCGATAGTGCCGATGCCTGTACTGCTTTGCAATACGGTGAGTTTGTGGATATGACACTTTACGGTTGTGATGCAAGCGCCAATTACTACCAAGGCTACAATCGTGAAGCCATCGCCAAAGGAAATTGGGTCGGTACGGCTGATGAAATTGCACAGAGAATTGCTACGGGGTTTAAGAATAGCAGTAAGCATTGGAACTATGTAGGCAGCTCTGAATACGGTTATATGGCGGTGGGTGCGGTGTACGACTCCGCAACATCCTCTTGGTACGTGTGCATCTGTATGAGCAGTAAGAATTACGGCGGTTAAAACCGAATACCCATTTACGCTGAACGCTTGATTTTACATCAGGCGTTCTTTTTTTATCCAAAACAAGAAAGGATTGAAGATTTATGAAAAATAAGAAAATGTCAAAGTTTTTGTCGGCTCTGCTTGCCGTGGTAATGGTGATTATGGCAATGCCGATGAGTGCATTTGCGGCGGTCGCATCCGACTTGCCCGACAATATGGCAGACAGCCACATTCTCCGTGCCTTGGAGTACACGGGATACAACGTGCAGGCGCAGAAGAACGACGGAACACTGTATCAATCAAACAGCTACGGCTCCCGAACACCGAGTAATATTCTCTCGGATATTTCTTACGGAACAAGCACCTCCGGTAAGGAGAACGTTGCCGACAGCAGCACCATATCGGGTCGAGCGCCCGACATTGCCACCTTTGAGAGCAAGGGTCTGTGCTGTGCTTCTTTTGTGACCTACTTTGTCTGCAACTACCTCCCTCATATCGAGGGCGTTGACACAAGCCTTATCAGTGATGCCGTTGCCGCAACGGGTTGGAACTCCCAAGCTGTTGTTACTTGGCAAAAAGCGTTGAACGGTCTTGTGGACGAGGGTAAAATCGAGAAAATCGGAACAAGCGCATCCAATGTGGATCATAGCAAGCTGACCCCCGGTGACTTGATTATCTTTGGCACAGCGGAAAACTCACACACCCACATTGCCGTTTACTCCGGCACCTATAAAGGTGTGGACTATATTATCCACGTGGGCAACGACCGTGGCCCCGAAATCTCCCGTGTTGATTGGATGGGGCAAGCCGGTGACAAGTCCAGCTATCCCAATGCCTACTACCATCTTCCCATAGAGTATTGGGAGGATGACGGCAGCATCGAGGTTTACAAAAAGGATACCGACGGCAAAGCACTTGCAGGTGCGGTGTTCATTGCCACCGAAACTACAACGGGACAGCAATATCGCATCGGCCCTACCGACAGTAGCGGCTATGCGAAGTCCGAAATGCCTATCCCTTACGGCGATTATAAGATTGTCGAGAGTGTATTTCCCACCAATTACCGAGCCTACGGGACTACATCCTGGACTAAAACTCTTAACAAAGACACCCCCAATGCAACCATTACCATCAATGCGGTAAATGAGATTATCCCCGGCAACTGCAAGATTGTAAAAACAAGCGAGGACGGTGTAGTGGACGGTGTTTCCTTTACTCTTTCGGGTAATGGAGTGAATAAGACCGTTACCACCGCAAACGGCGGCGAGGTCACAATTTCCGACTTGAAACCCGGCACTTACACCGTGACCGAGGAAAATATCGACTATTACGAACCGCAGGAGGTTCGCACCGTTACCATTGTCAGCGGACAGACTGCAACCGTTACTTTTAATAACACCTTGAAGCGTGGCGAATTGAAGGTGGTTAAGACCAGCGAGGACAATATGGTGGAGGGCGTTCAGTTTAAGCTCTCCGGCACGTCCCTTTCGGGGCATACGGTGGAACAGTTTGCCGTGACCGATAAAAACGGTGTTGCTGTTTTTGAAGATGTGCTCATTACAGGTCATACCGCTTACACCTTGGAGGAAGTGAACGTCGAGGAAAAATATATCGTTCCCGACACACAGACCGCTGTTATCGAATGGCAGAAAGTGACCGAGAAATCCTTTTATAACGAACTTAAAAGAGGTAGTGTTAAGGTCACAAAGTCCTCTGAGGACGGCTTTGTGGAGGGTGTTACTTTCCGTCTGAAAGGCACTTCTCTTTCGGGAGCAACTATCAATCTCACCGCCAAAACCGACCATACAGGCGTTGCAATGTTTAACGACGTGCTGATCGGTACGGGATATGAACTGACCGAGGAAAACGTGGCTATGCGTTACGTGCTCCCCGAAGCGCAGAATGTTGACGTTAAGTGGAACGAGGTCACGGGTGCAACGGTTAAAAACATCTTGAAGAAATGGAGAGCTGATGTATTCAAGGTGGATGCCGATATTTACTTTGGTGACGATAATTTTGAAGAAGCTGTTCCTATGACCCTTGCGGTTGACTCCGATATGCTCGTCACCGAATACGGTTGGCCATACGGAGAAACCCAAGGCGACGCAACCCTTGAAGGTGCGGTGTACGGTGTGTTCAAAAACGGCGTGTTGCTTGACACCTACACCACGGATAAGAACGGCTATTTTTTGACCGACTATTATCCGTGCGACGGCAGTTACTATTACTTGCAGGAGATTTCACCGTCCGAGGGGTACTTGCTTGACCCTTATGAGTATTACGTGGACGCATATCCCGGCAACTACACCGTAGAACTCAATACCGAGTATATCGACGTGTATGAGGATATTATCAAAGGCACCATTGCCCTTGTAAAACACACCGATGACGGTAAGACCCAAATTGAAACTCCCGAAGTTGGTGCGGAATTTGAGGTTTACTTGAAAAGCGCAGGCAGCTTTGAAAACGGCAAGGACGAGGAAAAAGCAATCCTTGTAATTGACGAAACGGGCGTTGCCGAAATTGAACTGCCTTACGGTGTATATGTAGTAAAGCAAATCAAGGGTTGGGAGGGCAAAGAACTGTTACCCGCTTTTGAGGTCAGCATCGACACCGACGAGAAAATCTACCGCTTTATTATCAATAATGCCGTATTTGAGTCCGACATTCAGATCGTGAAAAAGGATGCCGAAACAGGCAAGGTTATTCCTGCGGCGGGCATTGGCTTTAAGGTGCTGAATACCGACACTGGCGAATTTGTGGTACAGCGTATCAATTATCCTACTCCTGTGGATATTGAGGTGTACTACACCGATGAAACGGGTATGCTGATGCTTCCGCACTCTCTCCCTTACGGCAATTATCAGATTATAGAAGAAACCATTTCCGCTACGGGTGAATACGTCCTTGATACCACTCCCGTAGATTTCAAGGTGGACGGCACAAGTGACCTTGTTGTAGTGGAAAAGTTGAACTATGCACAGAAAGGCACGATTACCGTTACCAAACAGGGCGAGGTCTTTTCCTCTGTTACCGAGCAGGACGGTATGTATCAGCCCGTTTACGAAATTAAGGGTCTTGCAGGTGCGGTATATGAAATCACCGCAGCCGAGGACATTGTGACCCTTGATGGCACGACCCGTTATACCAAGGGCGAGGTCGTTGACACTATTACAACGGCGGCAGACGGAACAGCCGTGAGCCGTGAACTCTATCTCGGAAAATACCAAATTTCCGAAATCACCGCACCCTTTGGAATGGTGCTCAACAACGAAAAGGTTGATGTGGAGCTTGTGTATGCCGGACAGGAAATTGCCGTTACAAGCACCTCTGCCTCCTTTGTCAATGAGCGACAGAAGGTGGAAATCGACCTTGCAAAGAACCTTGAAATTGACGAACTTTTCGGCATCGGAAATAACGGTGAAATCAGCAAAGTACAGTTTGGCTTGTATGCGGCTGAGGATATGAACGCCGAGGACGGCAAGGTTATTCCCAAGGACGGACTTATTGAAACTGCCTACTGTGATGAAAACGGCAAGATTGCCTTTATGACAGATCTTCCCGTGGGAGCAAGCGTGTATATCAAGGAAATCGCAACCGACGCTCATTATATTCTTTCCGATACCGCTTATCCCGTAGTCTTTGAGTATGCGGGGCAGGATACCGAAACCGTTAAGATCAGCGTAAATGACGGTGCTACCATTGAAAACAAGATCATCCGTGGCAACATTCTCGGCAAGAAATTGGACGAGGACGGCTTTGCCATCTGCGGTGCGCTGTTCGGCTTGTTCCGTGAGAACGAAACCGAGTTTACCGCAGACACCGCATTGATGACCTGCGAGAGCAACGAAATCGGTGTGTTCCTTTTTGAAAACGTACCTTTCGGCAGATACGTGGTGCGTGAAATCAAGGCGGCTCCCGCTTTCGTGCTGAACGAAAACAGTTATGCTGTGACGGTAAGCGAGGACGGTGAAACGGTGGAAATCGTCATTGAGAACCGCTTTATTGTCGGCTCCGTGCAGACCACCAAGGTTGATAAGGATTATCCCGAAAATAAGCTAACGGGAGCCGTGTTTGAAATCTATGTGGACGTGGACGGCAACGGCGAGTTTAATGCGGAAATCGACAAGCTCGTAGGTGAAATGACCGAAGTGGAAACGGGCGTTTACCGTATGGATAACCTGCGATATAACGGCTATTTCCTTTACGAAAAGACCGCACCCGAATTTTTCAATAAGGATGACGGCTATTATTATTTTGAGATCACCGCAGACGGCGAAACCGTCATTGTTGAAAATGAAGCAGGTATTGGCTTTGTGAACACCGCCAAGGTTGGCTCTCTTAAAATCGTAAAGACCTCCTCCGACGGCGTAGTGGAAGGCTTCTCCTTCCGTGTTACCGGCACAAACGGTTATGACGAAGTGTTCACCACCGATGCAAACGGTGAAATCATCATTGAAAACCTCCGCATTGACGGCGAGTACGTTGTATCCGAGGTGTCCGATGAGAAGAACGCCGATTATATCCTCCCCGAAGATAAGACGGCGGCAGTAATCGAGGGTTCCGTTACCATCGTAGAGATGCACAACGAACGCAAACCCGAACCTGAACCCGAAGTACCCGACTCTCCGCAGACGGGCGATAACAGTAATCTTCCTCTTTGGTTCGGCTTGATGGGTCTGTCCGGTGCTTCTCTTATTGGTATTGCCCTTTATAGCAGAAAAAGACGCAGAGAGGAGTTGTAAGCCGTGGATGTTAAAACAATGATCGGTTTAGGGTTGTTTTTGGCAGTAGGCGCATTGCTGATCTATTTCAGAATCCGCAACGCAAGGAAAAAGTGACCCGTGGGGGCGGCTGAAAAGCCGTCCCTTTTACATACCGACAATTCAGTAAAAGGAGATGTGAGCAATGGAACAGACAAAACGAATGGCGGAAAACTACGAGATAAAAAACTCTTTCCGCATAGGTCAAAGTGAGGTTGTTTTCGGCGTAGATGAACACAGCGAAAACCCGTTTTTTTGCGGCTTCTGCGAAAAGGAAAACCTTATCGTCATGGTTCGTGAACGGTACACGGAATGTATGGTGGGTAACGACTACATTGGTATGTTGGAGTTGTTTGCCGACCGTGTAAAGGAACTGACCGAAAAAGTACGGGCAGAATGGGCAAAGATAACCGTCCCCCGTGAACCTATCACCCCCGATATGTGTTATCCCAACGATTACGATAAAAGCATCGTCGATGAAGTCGTGGCAATCAAAAAGACGGTGTTTCGACCCGAATATCAGAGCGCCGACCGTCAGCTTGTATATGTTACGGGCGGTAACGGAGCCAAGGGCAACCCACACGGCAGGGCGTGTTTCTGCAAGAACCTTTACACCGGAGAAGAACTACGGTACGAGCGTTATGAGGTTGAGGGTGTAGTCAAGCCGGAGTGTATGCCCGAATGGGCAAAGGAACGGCTTGCAGAAATTCAAAAGCAGATACAAGCCGAAAAACAAGCACAACGAAGGGAGGAACGATAATGAGCAGAACCAATGCAGGATATACCATTACCGACTCTATTTTTATCGGTAAGGCGGAGTTTGTAATCGGACATAACCCCTCCTTCTCCACACCGTATGTCACGTGGGAATGTAAGGACGGCGACAATTACTTTTGGGGTCATTATTTGACTGAGCGAAAAGCCGCCGAAAGAGATCTCTTGGAGAGAGCGCAGACCGAACTCAGCCTGCAGGAACAGCAGAAACCGCCGCAGACAGAAAACAAGGATAAAGGAAAGGAGCGTGATCGCTGATGAATATGACGTTACAGGTGCTCCCCGAAAAGCACCGACTTTACACCTATGCACAGAGTCAGCAGATTTATGGGCAAACAGGTTGTATCGGTCATTTGCGTGGCGATATGGACAGTAACGGCACGGGGTTCTTTACCTCTTGGGATAATCATTGTGAAAACCTTAAAACCGATGCGTTCAAGGCGGAATTTGACACCGTTATCAATATGCTCCGCTTTGATGAAAGGTACGGCGGCATCCTTAAAAACCGCAGCTCAATGGCGGGATACTGCTACGGAAAACCCGAAAGCGGCTTTGACGGCAACTACTGCCGTGAATACGCTTTTAGAGCAGACACCGATAACTACTCATACCTTATGCGGCTAAACCCCAATAAGGGCGACTACAACTTTTACATTTACGCCTATCAGCGTGAATGGCTCGACCGTCATTTGAAGAACGCCGAGAAAGGTATCCGTTTTATTAAACCCGACTATACAACGCTATTTCGCATTGAAGATTTTGACAAGGTGCGTATCACCTTTTATAACGGCGACAGCGTTGACTATACCTGCCGCTATATTGACGAGTACCACGTAGAGGTTGGCTCAAACCTCTATCATATCTGTCAATTTGCAGAGATTATGCAGAGGAACGGAAACAAGGTAATTCCGCTTCGTGCATCCCTGCCCGAAACCTGTTACAGCACCCTTGCCAATACGGGCGAAATCGTCATTATTAAGCGTGGTGAAAGTGGCTATTATCCCACCGACATTCCCGCAAAAGACCTTGCAGAAGCAAAGGAAATCGTTGATGAAATGAACGAGAAAGGCGGTGTTTCCAAAGCACAAGCCGAAGCTATGAAGGTCGGTTCAATGTTTGGCTGGGCGGCTCCTGCCGCAGATCCCGCAAATTATGATAAAAGCGGAAAATTGATACCGCCCAATAGGAACGTCCGAGGTGATGAACGATGACCGAGCAAAAGCGCATTATCTGGAGTAATGACCTTAACTATGAGGATTGGCGTGAGGATTTGGAAGCGGAATATCCCGATATGACCGAGAGTGAGCGTATTGCCTTGATGTATGAAATCAACGGCAATTACCTTGATGACGAGCGCAGTAATCTTAACGTGCAGTTATCACAGCCCATCCTTGTGATTGCCGACCTTGGTTTATGGCACGGCAGGCGTATGGGATATAAGGAAATCGAAAGTGGCAACATCAAGGATTGTCTGTACTCCGATACCGACTACGTGACTTGGTATGTTGACCGCTTGGGCGATCTTCGTTGCGATGCTGCACACCACGACGGCACAAACCATTACCTCTACCGCACCTATAAAGCAGGTGTGAGCGAAGCACAAATTGACAACTTAAAAGAGAAATTATATTACGGTACGGCGACCCGCACCGATATAACGAGATTGACCCGTAGGCTTGGCGATGATATTGCCAAAGTTTACGGGTTTTCCATTCTCCGAATGGTACAGGCCGCAGACCGAGAAAGGTAGGAACTTATTATGGGACAGTACCCCTCTATAAAACTGACAATGCACCCGTCGATGTTCAATCTGCTTATGACCGTTTTGGAGAAAAATGCAGAAGCCGTACCGCAGGAGCGTGAACGGGAACGGGCAAAGGAATTGATCGAAAAGCGTATGCGGTTCAGCCGTGTGTATTCCGATGAGAACGGCGATTACGTCAGCGTTATTATGTACGACAGCGAAGCGGCGGAAACGGTATGGCAGCTCCTTGTTGCCAGCACCAATCACTACGAGGTCACAAAAGACTATACAGAAAAACTCAAACGAGGATAAGGAGGTGTTACAATGGCAAGCAAATATGAGATTATTACGGCGTTATACCGTGAGAGCGTAAAAGGGCTTGCTAAAAATCATCATACTTGGACGGCGTTTCTTCACTCCGCTTGTTATAACTACCGCTTACCCTTTGATGAACAGGTGTTAATCCACGCACAGCGGCCCGATGCGACGGCTGTGCTTGAAATCGAGGGTAAAAACGGATGGAATCAGAAGTTTGGCAGATGGGTCAACCGCTATGCCACAGGTATTGCGGTGTTTGACCGTCATCACGCAGGACGACAAAGGTTAAAATACTACTTTGATATTTCCGATACCCACGAAAGCCGCTTTGCAAGACCGGTGCCGATATGGGAATATAAACCCGAATATGAGGCGGCGGTCATTGAAGCACTTGAAAACCGCTTCGGTGAGCTGAGAGATAAATCCGATCTGCAATCGGCATTACATTCCGTTGCGAAAAATGCGGTTGAGGACAATCTTCCCGACTATCTCTCCGAACTGATCCGCTACCGTGCGGACAGTTTCTTGGAGGATTACGATGACCTTAACGTAGAGGTTATCTACCGCAGATTGCTTGAAAACAGCGTTGCCTATATGCTGATGTCAAGGTGCGGCTTGGATGTGGACGAATACTTTGAGGTTGACGATTTTAACGACGTTATCAACTTTAATTCTCCCGACACGATGAACACACTGGGCGTTTCTACAAGCGATATTGCCGAAAACTGCCTTGGTGCTATTGCCTTGACCGTAAGAAATCTGCAACGGGAAGAAAAAAAGGAAAATCGCACATTTGCGGAAAATGCCGAAAAAGAGTATCCTATTGTCAGCAAGCCGAAAACTATGAGCGAAAGGAGTATTGAAGATGGAACTGACCTACACGATGAAGAACGGCTATCGTCTGCCGAACCTGTTGCCCCCGCAAGAGCCGGAGGTTCACCTTGGGAAATACGCATTGCTTCGCAGAAGGTATCTGCAACAGAACCGAAAAGTGAGGTTCACCAATCTGCTGACGTCGGGCAAGCTGAACGAGCACCTGATGGAAGTGGACAAAGCGGCAAACGAGAGGATGGAACTCTTGGTAGCACAGATGGCACAAGCCGAGGGCATCACGGAGGAAATGAAAGCCACCAATCAGATGAAATGGGTGGGACTGATGAACAACATCCGAATGTCGGCGGAGGAACAAGTGCTGAAAGAGCTGATTTACGAATAAACGACGAAAACGCAGGTGGTGAGGAACTACCTGCGTTTTTGGATGAAAGGCTCATTATGGGTATCATCGCCAATAAGGACGATGACCTTAAATTCAAAAAGCATCAAATCGAGCTTTTTTTCTCGGTTCACACCGACCCGAAGGAACGGGCGGAATATCTTAAATCGGCGTATCACGACCGCTATACTGAGGTTATTTTGGACGGCGGTGTACGATGCGGATATAAGCCGCAGGAGGACGGACTTCTTATGTGGGAGGGTGCATACCTTTCCCGCACCAAGGAGTCCGTTTTTTCTTGGGATTGTATTGTCGGCTTTACCGACCAACTTATCAAGAAAAAGGAATATTCTCCCGGTATTATCAACCGCCGAACAAAGAAACTACCCCCGCAGGACTCTAATCAGCTAACCCTATTTGACGTATTCGATATGGGTGTGGTAGAACCTTCCGAGGAAACGCCGCAGCTATCCCTATTCCCCAAGTGGGAGGCTTCACAGCAGATCATTGATGAAACCCTCTGCATCGGAGCCAACGAGCGTAAAAGCCTTTTGGATATTTGCGCCCGCTTTATGAAAGATATGTCCGTAGAGGAAAACGCCGAATGGCTGAAAGAACATTACGGCACAAGCGGTACGGGGTTTTTCTTTGAGGGTCGCAGAATTGCCGTATGGTACGACGAAAACGGCATCCGTATCGGTGAGGGTGACACCGCCCAGCGTTCCACGGCCACGGTTGTCACTTGGGAGCAAGCCGCAAAGCGTATCCGAGAACTGCTTGACCTCGGACGATATATTCCACAAAGTCTGATTGACAAAGCGGCAGATCACGAATACGAGCAGGTTGCATTAAATCTCCTGTATATTACCAACGATTTTACCGATAGAAATGCCCCGTATAACCAAGTTATTCAAGGCGTTATCAATCAGCGGGGCGGCTATCCCGTTATGACGGAGCAACTTTCAAATTTGCTGAAAGATCAAGATGCACTTGCTCAAATTGTGAAGGAATGGGAGGTGTTTACCGCCGCCCATAAAGAAAACCCTGACCTTTTGCGGTTCCGTTGGTATCGACCGCAAAAATGGTTAGAGCGTTTGCGAAACCTTCAGCGAGAGCCGGTCATTTTCCGAGCCGAAGAAGGCTTTGACCCCAAGCGAGAACGATTTATCACCAAGGATGAGTTGGACAGACTCTTACGAGGTTCGGAACAGCGTTCCGATTACCGTCTTGGTGTGTATTCTTTCTTCCGTACCCACAAGGATGCGAAAGAGCGTGAGAAATATCTGCGTGAAAAGTTTGGAACGGGCGGCGGCACTTACGATGGCAATGCCTATACCAACCACGACGGAAAAGGATACTCCTTCAGCCGTGGGGATATTATGACCCCCTTTGCAAAAATAACCCTATCCTGGGCGCAGGTAACGAAACGCATCACTGAGCTGTATAACCGCAATTCTTTCCTTACCGAGCAGGACAAGGAAGGTATGGCGGAGTATGAACTTCGTGAGCTTGGGCATATCGTTCACAACGGCTTTTTCGGTGCTTCGGACGAACACCCCAAACCGTTCACCGATAATGATACGGTGAGATATTGGGATAATGTAAAATCCGTTGCCGAGCAGTTAAAAGACCCCAACCGAGCAGAGGTTATCTATACGACAATGCTCCTGCCTTTATGGGAAAGTACCCTGCCCAACGACCGCTATTATGAGCACCGCAAAAAGGCGGTTGAAGCCTTACAGCAGTACCGTGACGGTGTGTTCTCTGTGTTTGGAAACGGTCACAACTTATGGTTGGAGCAGTTAAAGAAACAGCCGCAGACCGCAGAACCCGAAAAGCCGATGAACCCTATATTGAAACGGCTGACGGAAAATCGGGCAAAATACCCCGAAGCAATCATCCTTTTGCGTGTTGGCGACTTTTACGAAGCCTTTGATGAAGATGCTCATATTCTTGCGAAAACCTTTGATTATACGCTTACCTCCCGTCCGTTGGACGGTGAGCGCAAGGCTATGGTAGGTTTTCCGCAGCATATCTTTGAGAAAAACATTGATAAGCTGATGAAAACGGGTGTTCCGGTGGTTGTAAACTATCCCGACGGCAAAACGGACATTTACCCCGAACCCGTACAAAGCAAAGAAACAGACGGCTCCAATCGTGAGGTGGATACGCTCTGCAAAATCCTTGACCGCTTGGGTATTGATGATATTACCATCGAGTATGAAAACGGAGAGCTTGTTGCCCGTGATGAGGATAATGTATGGTACAGTAAGCAGTTATACGATTTCCTTGCCGATGAAGCCTTTGTATATACCGAGGACGGCGTATTGGGGATTGAGGATGAACTGCTTGCCGACTTTGCGGAACTTGCCAAGCGGTACGGAATTGAGATTCCGACCTACAATGCCGAAAAAGAACAAGGCGACGTGCTTGATGATGTTGACCCTGCCGCCATTCGTGAGAAACTTGCTCAAAGCGGTATCGTAAACGGCGAAGTCGTGGACGAGGATGCTTTGAACAATTCACCTTTTATCCGTCAAGTTATGGCTGATGCAGAAGCGGCGCAGGAAGAAACGGAAACACGGATCATTGCAAGGTATCAATCTGATAATGAGATTATCGTAATACAGCAGTATCCTAACGGTCAGTTTTATAACCGCTACGGCTATGATGAGAACACGGGCTTTGCCGCATCTACTGCAGGCGGGTTTGTTACTCTTGATGAAGCGGAAAAATCACTCCGTTCCCATCGTCCTATGGCAGTAAAGGTTGAGCCGAGCATCGCAATACCAACCAACCTTGCACCGCCCAAGCCACGGAAAGAGCGTGTGCGATTTACCACCCTGCACCCCGAAATCCCTGCGGAACAGCGTCACAATTTCCGTATTACCGACCCTGAACTCGGATATGGTACGGCAAGCGAGAAATATGCTGCCAACGTAGCCGCCATCCGTCTGCTTAAAAAGATCGAAAGCGAGGAACGGCTTGCCACTCCCGACGAGCAGGAAATCCTATCCCGCTATGTTGGTTGGGGCGGTCTTGCGGATTGCTTCAAGGAAGAACACAGCCGATATAACGAGCTGAAAAGCCTGTTAGAACCCGATGAATATGCCGCAGCAAGAGCGAGCAGTTTGACCGCCTTTTATACCTCTCCCGTTATTGTGGAGGCAATGTATAAGGCACTCGGACAGATGGGGTTCAAAAACGGCAACCTCTTGGAGCCTGCCTGCGGTGTCGGCAACTTTATCGGTATGCTCCCCGAAGGAATGACGGGCGGCAAAGCCTACGGTGTGGAACTTGATAGTATCTCTGGCAGAATTGCACAGCAGTTGTATCAGAACAGCAATATTGCCGTGGATGGCTTTGAAAAGGTGGAAATGCCCGACAGCTTCTTTGACGTAGCAATCGGCAACGTGCCTTTCGGAGATCTTCGCCTTGCCGACCGTAAGTACGACAAGCACCATTGGCTCATACACGACTATTTCTTTGGTAAGACCTTGGATAAAGTGCGACCGGGCGGTATTATCGCCTTTATTACGAGCAAGGGTACGATGGATAAGGAAAGCTCCGCCGTGCGTAAATACCTTGCGCAAAGAGCCGATCTGATCGGCGCTATTCGCTTACCCAATACCGCTTTTAAGAAGAACGCCGGCACCGAGGTCACAAGTGACATTATCTTCTTGCAGAAGCGTGACCGCATTATCGACATTGAACCCGATTGGGTGCATCTTGATACCGATGAGAACGGCATTAAGATGAACAGTTACTTTGTGCAGCACCCCGAAATGGTACTTGGCGATATGGTGATGGAGTCCTCCCGTTTTGGTATGGAGAGCACCTGCAGACCCTATGAAGGCGCCGACCTTGGCGACCTTTTGAACAACGCCATTTCCAACCTTCACGCAGAGCTGACCGACTATGAGGTGGACGAACTTTCCGACGAGGAAGATTTATCTATTCCCGCAGATCCCAACGTGCGTAATTTCAGTTACACGGTAGTGGACGGCAAACTGTATTTCCGTGAGAACAGCCGTATGCACCCCGCAAATCTCCCCTTGACTACCGAGAACCGTGTAAGGGGTATGATTCTCTTGCGAGATTGTGTGCGGCAGCTCATTGAGTACCAAACCGAGAACTATCCCGATGAGATCATCAAGCGTGAGCAGGAAAAGCTGAACACCCTTTACGATAACTTCGTAAAGAAATATGGGCGTCTGTTCACCCGTGGCAATAACCTTGCTTTCCGTGATGACAGCAGTTATTGTCTGCTTTGCTCCCTTGAGGTACTTGACAATGAGGGTAACTTTGAGCGCAAGGCGGATATGTTCACCAAGCGTACTATCAAACCCCACGAACCCGTAACCAAGGTTGATACTTCAAGTGAGGCACTTGCCGTATCCATTTCCGAAAAGGCGTGTGTGGATCTTGAATATATGGCAGAACTGTCCGGTAAGATCGAGGAAGAACTGATTGCCGACCTTAAAGGCGTTATCTACCGTGACATTAAGTGTCCTATCAATACGGAGGAAATCTCTCCTGCCCACCAAGAGCTTGATTTTTATGACTTTGTGACGGCAGACGAATATCTGTCGGGCAACGTGCGAAACAAGCTGAAAATGGCACGGGCATTGTGTTCGGTATTACCTGCCGAAAAAAGAGCAGAAATCGAGCATTGTATCCCTGCTCTGGAGGCGGTACAGCCCGAAGATCTGAGTGCGGGTGAAATCAGCGTCCACATCGGAACGCCGTGGATACCTGCCGAGGTATATCAGCAGTTTATGTTTGAAACCTTTGGTACGAACCGCTATGCCCAGGACAGAATGGGCGTCCTTTATTCCCGCTATAACGGTACTTGGAATGTTACTAATAAGAGCGCCGACAGCAGTAATATCAAGATAACGACCACCTACGGCACCAAGCGTATCAATGCCTACCACATTTTCGAGCAATGCCTAAATCAGAAGGATGTACGCATCTTCGATACGGTCATTGAAAACGGCAAAGAGAAACCTGTGCTCAACAAGAAGGAAACGGCGATTGCCCAAGACAGACAAGAGCTTATCAAGCAGAAGTTTGTGGAATGGATATGGCGGGATATTGACCGCCGTGAGACGCTTTGCAAACTCTACAATGAAACCTATAACTCCATTCGTCCCCGTGAGTATGACGGTCAGCATATCCGCTTTACGGGTATGAACCCCGAAATCTCTCTGCGACCGCACCAAATCAACGCTATCGCTCATATCCTCTATGGCGGTAATACCTTGCTTGCCCACGAAGTAGGTGCAGGCAAGACCTTTGAAATGGTTGCGGCGGCTATGGAACTGAAACGCTTGGGACTCTGCAATAAGTCAATGATCGTCGTGCCGAACCATATCACCGAGCAATGGGCGGCAGAATGGTTACAGTTATATCCTGCGGCGAATGTGCTGATAGCCACCGAGCGTGACTTTGAAAAGCAAAACCGCCGTAAACTCTGCGCCCGTATTGCCACCGGCGATTACGATGCCGTTATTATCGGTCACAGCCAGCTCCAAAAGATACCGATGTCAAAGGAGCGACAGCAAGCCATTATCGAGCGACAAATCGAGCAGGTTATGATCGCCATTCAGCTTGCCAAAAAGGAAAAAGCCGAAAACTTTACTGTCAAGCAGATGGAACGTACCCGTAAATCCCTTGAAACAAGACTTGAACGGCTCAACGATATTGAGCGTGATGACACCGTGACCTTTGAAGAACTCGGTGTTGACCGCTTGTTTATTGATGAGAGCCACTATTTCAAGAACCTGTTTCTTGCCACTAAAATGCGTAACGTGGGCGGTATCGCACAGACCGAAGCACAAAAGTCCTCCGACCTCTTTATGAAATGTCAGTACCTTGACGAAATCACCGAGGGTCGAGGGGTTATCTTTGCAACGGGTACGCCTATCAGCAATTCAATGGTGGAACTCTACACTATACAGCGATATTTGCAGTATGGACTACTTGATGAATTGGGACTCCAGCATTTTGATGATTGGGCGGCGAACTACGGTGAAACCACCACGACCATTGAGCTTTCCCCCGAAGGTAGCGGGTACAGACCGAAAACAAGGTTTTCCAAGTTTGTCAACCTACCCGAACTAATGGCACACTTTAAGATGTGCGCCGATATTCAGACGGCGGATATGCTCAAACTCCCCGTACCTGAAGCAATCTTCCACAATGAGGTTATCAAACCCTCCGAACTGCAAAAAGAAGCCATTGCGGGACTTGCGGAACGAGCCGAAGCGGTGCGTGGCGGTAACGTCGATCCGAGCGTGGATAATATGCTCAAAATCACCAACGACGGCAGAAAGTTAGCACTTGATATGCGGCTTTTCAATCCGCTTGCACCCGATGATGAAAACGGCAAGGTTGCCACCTGCGCCCGTAACGTATTCCGTATATGGGATGAGGGCAAAGAGGAACGGACAACGCAGCTTGTGTTCTGCGACCTTTCCACCCCGAAAGGCGACGGCAGTTTTAACGTCTATGAGGATTTGAAGCAGAAACTTATGGAGCGTGGCATCCCGGAGGAAGAAATCGCCTTTATTCACGATGCCAATACCGATGCCCGTAAAAAAGAACTGTTCGCCAAGGTTCGCTCCGGTCAGGTGCGTATCCTTATGGGCAGTACACCGAAGATGGGTGCAGGAACCAATGTGCAGGATAGGCTTGTGGCTCTCCACGACCTTGATTGTCCGTGGCGACCGAGTGACCTTGCACAACGCCTTGGCCGTATAGTACGACAAGGCAACCGCAACAAAAAGGTAGATATTTTCCGTTACGTTACCGAAGGAACCTTTGACGCATATCTGTATCAGCTTGTAGAAAACAAGCAGAAATTCATTGCACAGATTATGACGAGCAAAGCTCCCGTCCGTATTGCATCCGACGTGGACGAAACGGCGCTGAACTATGCGGAGATCAAAGCCTTGGCAACGGGTAATCCGCTGATTATTGAGAAATGCACCCTTGATATGGAGGTAAGCAAACTCAATATGTTAAAGGCAAGCTACCTCAATCAGAAATATGCCTTGGAGGAACTTGTGCTGCGTAAGTACCCCGCAGATATGAGCGAGGTACGGGAACGTATCGCAGGCTATGAAAAGGACTTGGAGATCGCCCGTGCTCACCCGAAAATAGAGGACGGTTTTACAGGTATGGTGATTATGGGCGTAACCCATACCGAGAAAGAAACCGCAGGTAAAGCCATCATTGATGCGTGTACCCGTATGACAGACCCCGATGCCATCCCCTTGGGAGAGTATCGGGGTTTTACTATGACCCTATCTTATGACGGGCAGGCTAATGAATACCGCATTACGCTGAAAGGTGCGCTTTCCCACACGGTTGTTTTGGGTTCGGATATTTACGGTAATATCACCCGTATGGATAACCGCATTGACGGCATTGAAGAACAACTGAAAGTGCTGAACGAAAAACTTGCGGATATTCAAACGCAGCTTGAAAATGCCCGTACCGAAATGGAGGCTCCCTTTGCCCGTGAAGCGGAGCTTGCAGAGAAAACAAGGCGACTCCAAGAACTCAATGTCCTACTCAACTTGGATGCCAAGGATAAAACCCTTATGGCGGATGAGCCGGACGAGGGCGACAAGGTTGCACCACGCAAAAATGAATATGCAAGGTAAAGGAGGTCTTTTATGGGATATGTAACACCGGAGCAAATCGCAAAAGCCAAGGAAATGGATCTGCTGACATACTTGCAGACGTTTGAACCAACCGAGCTTGTGAAGGTCAGCCCAAACACCTACTGCACCCGTGAGCACGACAGCCTTAAAATATCCAACGGCAAATGGTGCTGGCACTCCCGTGGTATTGGCGGCAAAAATGCTCTCAAATATCTTATAGAGGTTAAAAACATTCCCTTTACCGAAGCGGTGGAGATCATTACGGGACAGGCGGCAGTAATGCCGTCTGTTTCCCGTTCTCCCGCCGAAAGTCATCCCAAACCCAAGGTACTGTTGCTGCCAAAGGTCAACCGATGTGCAACGGTGGGTTTTAATTATCTGCGAAGCCGTGGTATTGATGCGGAGCTGATACACCATTGTATCCGCACAGGACGGTTCTATGAGAGTTATCCTCATCACAGTGCCGTGTTCGTTGGATTGGATAAGGAGAACAAGCCACGGTACGCCACCATCCGAGGTATCGGGAACGACTTTATAGGCGAAGCCAACGGCAGCGACAAGCGGTATTCCTTTTCCTTTCCCGCCGAGCACAGCGACACCTTATGTCTGTTTGAGTCCGCCGTTGACCTGCTATCGTTTGCCACCCTTTTGAAGCTCTACGGCAAGCCGTGGAACGCGGATCATCTTGTGTCCTTGGCGGGGGTATATAAACCCAAACAAGAGATACGGGACAGTTCCTTGCCCCTTGCTCTGAGTCAGTACCTTTCCGACCACCCGAATATCCGTACTGTGCATTTGTGCCTGGATAATGATATGGGCGGTCGTTTGGCGGCAGATACCTTAAAACTGTTGCTTCCCGAAAGGTACGGCGTAGAGGTCAAGGAGCGTTTTCCACCGAGGGGCAAGGATTATAACGATTACCTCTGTGACCTGCTTGGGTTACAGAGAACTACACGAAAAGCAAAGGAGAATACGACCAATGAAAGAGTATGAAGTAAGCATTGTTGAAACGCTGAAAAAGACCGTAACGGTCGAAGCGGAGTCCCCGGAGGATGCCAAATACCAAGTGCAAAAGGCTTGGGGCAAAGGCGAATATATCCTTGATGCCGACGATTTTTCGGGGTTGGAATTTGAACTGTCGCCCTATCAAGTGGATATGTCCTACCGTGAAATGACCGATATTTTCCGTGCGGCGGAACGAGCCAACCAATCGGTAAATGGCTTTATCGTTTTTACTGCCGACAGTTTTGAAAAGCCGTATGAGGAGATTTCCCGAACCTACGGGGTATCGAGCAACAACAAAGCCTTTCAGGATGGTATGGGCGGTTATTCCATTTATGGCTCTTGCCTTGACGGAACAGACCCGTGCTTGCGGTTGGAAGGCTATATCCGAGGCGGCAGCGACGGTTGGAAGATCGAGCGTTGCTATATGATGAGTGACACCTTGGAAAAGGCAAAAGCCCTGCTCCCGGAGAAGAAGGACAAAGGACGCTGATTTATTTTCGGCAAGTAACAACGGGCGACCGAATGGGAGAACGAATATGCACTATACCAGCAAGCATCGCCTTTTGGGGACAAAAGGCAGACTTGTTAGGGATAGTCCCTAAAACCCTTATGAAAGCGAGTGATGTAATGAGCAATATTTTGATTTTTATAGCAGGCTATACCATAGGCGGCATTGTCGGTATAGTCGTGATGAGTGTACTGCAAATCAACCACGACCGAAAGGAGTTACAGAATGAACAATCGAAACATCGAGATTAAGGTTCGCCTTAATCGTAAAGAAGCGGAAGCATTAAATAAGCGTGTAAAAAAATGCAGACTTTCCCGTGAGGGTTATCTGCGACACTTAATCAACGGAGAGGTGCCGAGAGAGGCACCGCCCCCGGAATATTTTGAGTTTATGCGTGAGCTTCACAACGTAGGAAACAACCTTAACCAAGTGGCGCAGAAAGCCCACGTGCTGAATGTCATTGACGTAAAGCGTTATGACGAAAACTGCCGCCGTTTGGAAAAGCTCATCCGTGACGTAACGGCGGCGGTTATCCTCCCTGCAAAGAGGTGGTGATTCTATGGCAACCACCTCCATCTGGAGCGTGAAGGGTTGGCTTGGTAAATTGGTTATCTATGTAGAGAACCCTAACAAGACCACCAATCCCCAATACTACGAAAAGGCGGAGCTGACCGAGAAACAGGCACAGACCCTTTTGGACGTTATCGACTATGCCGCCGATCCGAGCAAGACCGACTCTGCAATACACGATGAAAACATCGAAACCCATCAGCAGTTTGTAACGGGTATCAACTGTTTACCCGCAACTGCCCGTGATGAAATGCAGGCGGTAAAAAGACGCTTCGGAAAAGAGGACGGTGTTATAGCATACCACGGGTATCAATCCTTTGCCCCCGGAGAAGCCGACCCGAAAACGGCACACGAAATCGGGATACGGCTTGCCAAAGAATTGTGGGGCGAAAAGTATCAAGTGGTGGTTGCCACTCACCTTGATAAAGAGAACCATCTGCACAACCATTTTGTAGTCAATACCGTGTCCTTTGTTGACGGCATCCGTTACCACCGCACGGGTAAGGATTACCACGATATGCAGGTGGCATCGGATAACCTTTGCCGTGAGTACGGCTTGTCGGTGATCGAGAATATTCAGTACGGCAAATCCAAGCACTACGGCGAATGGAAAGCCGAGCAGGAGCAACGCCCCACGTGGCGAGGATTTATCAAGGCGGATATTGACGAAGCTATCCGTATGTCATTGACCGAAAGGCAGTTTTTCCGTCACTTGGAGGAAAAAGGCTATGAAATAAAAATGGGCAAGGACATATCGGTACGCCCCCAAGGAAAAGAGCGTTTTGTAAGGCTTATGCGAAACTTCGGTGAGGAATATTCCATTGAGAATATCCGCAGACGGATACTGTCGCAGTATATCCCCGAAAAACCTCTTGCAGAGCCGGAGTGTAAAACCCGTCATTACCGTATGCAAGGCAGTATGAAATCTGCCCGTAAGATTACAGGCTTTCGGGCGTTATATTTTCATTACTGTTATAAACTTGGCATCTTCCCAAAGGACAGACCGCAGAACCGAAAACGGCTCCATTTTCTCCTTCGGGAAGATCTGCTGAAGCTCAATAATATTTCACAGGAAGTAAGGTTGCTTGTGCGGCACAAAATTGATACCGCCGAGCAGCTTTCTTTATATAAAAACGGATTGGAGGTGCAAATTGAAAAAATATCCGCCGAGCGTAAGGCATTGTATAAAAAGCAACGCACCGTCAAGTGTCAAAGCGACCCTAAACTTGCCGAAGCCGTGAAGAAAGAAATTGACGGCTTGACCGAGCAGTTAAAGAACCTGCGGAGAGAGGTGCATTTGTGTGATGACATTGCCCAACGTTCCGGTGTGATAACCGAAAAACTCAAAGCCGTCCGAGAGGACGAGCAGAACCAAGGAAAGGAGAAACAGCAAAATGAACCCATCAGGCGACGCAGCTGAACAGGTAGTCCGATTAAGTCTTGAAGGTGTTGAGGTCGCTGCCAAAATTACGGGTAGCGCCGCAAAAGAGGTTGCCGCACTTTTATATGCCGCCCTCAAAAACCGAGATAAGAACAAAATCAAGGGCAAGCAAAGTCTGACCTCTATGCTTAAAAGCGGTAAGGAGCTTTCTATATTCTCCGTAAAAAACGAGGATATGAAACGCTTTGTAGCCGATGCCAAAAGGTACGGCGTAGTGTATTGCGCTCTGCGTAATACCAAGGATAACCCGTCGGGGGAATGTGAGATTATGGTACGAGCCGAGGATGCGGCGAAGATCAACCGTATCGTTGAAAACATTAAGATTGCTACCGTTACCAACGAAGAAGCAATCCGAAGCGAGGTTGAAAGCGGTATCCACGAAACTCCCACCGAGCATACTGCCCCCGAAAGAGGTGTACCGGAGCGCAGTCCCGATGACTTGCTTGTGGACGAAATGTTAGAACAGCCCAAGAAGAAACCGGAGGTAACACACCAAAACCCCCAAGCGGCGAGGACGACAAAATCCCGTCCGTCCGAGCCTTCCTCAGAACGCAGAGCGAGATCCGACGAGGGTGCAGTTAAAGCCGACCGTCCTTCCGTCCGACAGGAACTAAGGGACATTCAACGTCAGCAGCAACGGCAGGAAACGGAAGCCCGCCGCAGAGAGGAACGACCCACAAGGAGCAATTCTCAAAAACGTTCCCCTCAGCACAGACAACCTGAGCGAAAAAAGAAACCATCTAAATCGAAAGAGAGGTAATTTATAATGGCAAACTTTGACGATATTTTGACCGCCCCTGTAGAGGAAAAGAAACATCCGAGTCCCCGCCGCAGAGCAGGAAATCGGCGTATGAACCCCGATGAATGGGCGGCAAAGAAAAAAGAGGAACGCCTTGCCGCTTATGAGTTGGCGGATAAGACCACGGGCGAGATCTTCGCAGACGGAAACCGTTTTACCGAATATCTTGACCTGCAATCCCGCCTTGATCGTTATTCCGTCACCAACGTTCTGCTTGTGTTGGCTCACAGCCCCAATGCAACACAGCTTCGCTCCAAGGCGAGCTGGGCGGAAGAAGGCGCATCCATCCTCCAAGATCAAAAGGCAATTCCCATCATCGAGCCGGGAGATAAATTCTACCGTGACGATGATACGAGAGGAACCTACTACAACGTGAAATGGGTCTATGACATTTCACAGACCGATGCCAAGGCAGAACCCACACCCTCCGTCAACCGTGATGAAAGGCAGTTGCTTTCGGCGCTGATCGCAAAGCGACCCGTTCCCATCGAGCTTACGGACAACATCGAAACAGGTGCGGTTTACGATGCTGCTCAAAAGAAAATCTTTGTCCGCAAAGGTATGGATGCTCCCGATATTTTCCGTAGCCTGTCCCTTGCCCTTGCCCGTGCGGAAATGGCGATTGATACCCGTAATTTCAGCAATGAAAATGCGGAGTTCAAAGCCTACTGCGCATCCTATATGCTCTGCCGTAAATACGGCATTGATGTCAGCGGATACGATTTCCGAGAGATGCCCGACGTAGGAGGTGCCGAGCCGCAGGCTATCCGTGGCGAGCTTTCCGAAATCCGTGACGTGATGCGTACAATGTCTGCCCGTATGTATAAGGCAATGGAACAGAACAAAGTGCAAAGCCGCACCGGACAGGGGCGTGATGAACGATGATGGAGCGTGAGGAAAGACGGGTCTTATCCCTTGACCAATATCAGCACGGCGTTATCGTCAATGCCCTTAACGATAAGCGAAATGACCTTATCAAAGAGAAGCGCCCCACTGATATTGTTGATGAGGTCTTGCTGAAAGCACTTGACGCACCGAGAAAAAAGGTGCGTTGCAAGGATGAACGGTAAGACAAGTCCGTGGCTTTATCTGCTCGGTATTATCCCTGCCGTATGGTTGGGTCTGCTGATCGCTCCAGCGGTCAGCGGTGGATTGATGGAGATTGTCACACAATTTCCGATAATGATGGAAAACCCATTGAAAATAACGTGGTGCGAGGACAGCTTGAAAACTGTCCTCGTTTTCATTTTCGCTTATGCAATGGGTATCGGCATTTATATCTCCACCAAACGAACCTACCGCCGTGGCGAGGAACACGGCTCGGCTAAATGGGGCGTTGTCGAGCGTATCAACAAAAAGTACCGTGCGAAAGAGCCGAAACCCAATAAGATCTTAACGCAAAACATCCGTATCGGATTAAACGGCAAGAAACACCGCCGTAACCTTAACACAGTAGTCGTGGGCGGTAGCGGTGCGGGTAAAACCCGTTTCTATGCCAAGCCTTGCATTTATGAAAGCATCACCGCAGGCAAAGACGGCGAGTTTTGCTCCTTTGTCTGCCTTGACCCCAAGGGCGAATTGCTCCGTGACTCCGGCAATCTTCTCAAAGAGTGCGGTTATGAAATACGCATACTTGATCTTATCAATATGCAGAAAAGCCATTGTTATAACCCATTTGTATATCTGCGGGACGATGACGACGTGCAGCAGCTTGTAACCAACCTGTTTAAGAGTACCACGCCGAAAGGCACACACAGCAACGACCCCTTTTGGGATCAGATGGCGGAGGTTCTGCTGAAAGCATTGGTGTTTTATCTGTTCCACGAAGCACCGCCGGAGGAACAGAACTTCCCGATGGTAATGGAAATGCTGAGAGCTGGTGACGTGCGTGAGGATGACCCGTCCTACGAGTCCCCCCTGGATATTCTGTTTCAGCGTTTGGAAATGGACAATCCCGACCACATTGCGGTGAAGTATTACAAGGACTACCGCAACGGTGCAGCAAAAACCATTAAATCCATTCAAATCACCTTGGCGGCAAGACTTGAAAAGTTTAACTTAACGTCGCTTATCGGTCTTACCTCCACCGACGAATTGGACTTGGCATCCCTCGGAGAGAAAAAGGTAGCGTTATTCGCCCTTATCTCCGACCGTGACAAATCCTACAACTTCCTTGTATCCATTCTTTACACCCAGCTTTTTCAAATGCTGTTTGATACGGCGGAAAACAAGTACGGCGGTTCGCTCCCCGTACCCGTGCATTTTTTGATGGATGAGTTTGCCAACGTGTCGCTCCCCGATGACTTTGAAAACATCCTTTCAACGATGCGTTCCCGTAACGTGTTTGTATCTATCATTTTGCAGAATATCGCACAGCTCAAAGCCCTGTTTGAAAAACAATGGGAGTCCATCTTGGGCAACTGTGACGAGTTTTTGTATCTCGGCGGTAACGAGCAGAGCACCCACAAGTACGTGTCGGAATTGCTCGGCAAGTCCACCATTGATACCAACACCTACGGCAAGTCCACGGGTCATAGCGGTAATTACAGCACTAACTATCAAAACACGGGACGAGAGCTGCTGACCCCCGACGAGGTGCGTATGCTCGACAACTCTAAAGCCTTGTTGTTTATCCGAGGGGAACGCCCCGTGATGGATGATAAATTCGATATTTTGAAGCATCCCGGCGTACACCTTACTCCCGATGGCGGCGGCAAGGTGTACGTTCACGGCACGACCGAACACGCCGTTGCCGGCATTACAAACATTGTGGTGAAAAAGAAGGACAATATCGTGTCGCAAAAATATGAAGCGACCGACCCCGTAACCCATTATGAACTTCTTTCCAACGAGGAATTAGAAGCTATATTTTTATCAAATCAGGAGGAATAGTCTTATGAAAAAGTCTATTAAGAAAACCAACGAAACCCGTCCTCTGCCTATGGGCAAAAAGACCCGCAGAGCATTTACCGCCTACGTCTGCCTTGTGTTGACGGTGTTTATGGTTAGCACCATGTCCGTGACCGCATTTGCGGCCACCAATGACCCGCTGACCGTAATCGACAATCTCTCAACCTTTATTTTCGGTCTTATCCGAGCCGTGGGTATTATCCTGCTCGGTTGGGGTATTGTGCAGATCGGTATCTCCCTCAAGAGCCACGACCCTTCGCAGAGAGCAAACGGCTTTTTGACCTTGGCTGGCGGCGTTATCATCACCTTTGCCAAGGAGATCCTTGATCTTATTATTGCTTGACGTAGAGAACGGACGGGGCGGCGCTCACCGCCCCGTTCTAACTACTGAAAGGAGGAACCTAAATGAGTGATAATTGGGTCGTACAAAACCTCGAAAATGCACTCGAAACTTGGAACGAAAAATTAGCGGAAATATGGACGCTTATCACACAATCGCCCGAACAGTTTAAGGGCGGAACGATATGGAACGTAGTCAAAGATATACACGGTGCAGTACAAGCAATCGGTCTTGGCCTGCTTGTGCTGTTCTTTGTTGTTGGCGTAATGAAAACCTGCGGTAGCTTTGCCGAAGTGAAAAAACCGGAGGTTGCTCTAAAACTCTTTATCCGCTTTGCCATTGCAAAAGGCGTTGTCACCTACGGTCTGGAGCTGATGATAGCACTCTTTAATATCGTGCAGGGTCTTATTTCAAGCATTATGACCGCCGCAGGTATGGGAACGGCTACACGGACGGTATTGCCGTCCACCATCGTAACGGCAATCGAAGATTGCGGATTTTTTGAGAGTATTCCGCTATGGGCGGTTACGCTTATCGGCGGTCTGTTCATTACGATTTTGTCTTTTATTATGATTCTGACCGTGTACGGTCGTTTCTTTAAGCTGTATATCTACACGGCGATTGCTCCCGTTCCTCTATCCACCTTTGCAGGTGAGCCAAGCCAACAGGTCGGCAAATCCTTCATCAAGTCTTATGCTGCCGTTTGCTTGGAGGGTGCGGTTATCGTTCTTGCGTGTATCATCTTTTCGCTGTTTGCCGCATCACCGCCAACGGTTGACCCCAATGCTGCGGCGGTATCTATGGTGTGGAGTTATATCGGAGAGCTGATATTCAACCTGCTTGTGCTTGTAGGCACGGTGAAGATGTCCGATAGAGTTGTCCGTGAAATGATGGGTCTATAAGAGGTGCAGTATGACAAACACAGAATTATTTGCAAAGCCGATAGAAGAAATCAAGCACGACCCGTTTTTCAGAGTTGATAACTTCAAGAATGAAAAATGGTACGGCGACCTTAAAATGTTTCTTTCCATCGGGATATGTGCAACGACCAAAAGAAAGTCCGATGAAATGCAAAAAGCATTAAAGGTGTTGGGTTATTCCTCGCATACGCAGGAAAAGGACGGAAAGCTGTTCCTGCTCCCCGGTGCAGAGCGTCCCCGAACACCTCAAAGAGATCTTGAAAGATAGGAGGAATTATTTTGGAAGTTAAGATCAATAAAGAAATCCGTGAGTACACGGAGAATATGTTTTTTGGATTGTCGCTTAGACAATTTATTTTTTCAGTTGTTGCCTGCGGTGTAGCCGTGGGCATTTATTTTGGACTGCGTAACGTCCTCGGCACAGAAACGGTGTCTTGGGTGTGCATCCTCGGTGCGGCTCCCTTTGCTATTATGGGCTTTGTGAAATACCACGGTATGACGGCGGAGCAGTTTGTGTGGGCGTGGATAAAGTCAGAGCTTTTACTGCCCAAGCGGTTAGTATTCCGTCCTACAAATCTCTACTACGAGTCCCTGCAGGAGCAGTACGCAGTTAAGGAAAAGGAGGTATTGAAGGGCAATGATTAAAGCCTTGCAAAACATTATGAAGCAAGACAAGGAGAAATTCAAAGTGCCGAAGGGTGTCCAGGATGCCATTCCGGTACGCACCATTTGGAAAAACGGTATTTTCCTTGTCGGTAATAACAAGTACAGCAAAACCTTTCAGTTTACCGATATAAACTACGGCACGGCAAGCGACGAGGACAAGAAAACAATGTTTCTTGCTTATAGCGAGTTGCTTAATTCCTTTGACAGCAATGCTACCACTAAGATTACCATTGTGACCCGTAAACTGAACCGCCGTGACTTTGAAAGGAACATCTTAATTCCCGAAAAGAAAGACGGTCTTGACCGTCTGCGCCGTGAGTATAACGATATGCTGATGGATATTGCATCGGGATCTTCCTGTATGATACGAGATATGTATATCACCGTGTCAGCAGTACGAAAGAGCTATGAGGATGCAAAGAATTACTTTGCCCGTGTCGGCTCGGAAATGTCTATGCACCTGTCCCGCCTTGGTTCCCGCTGCAAGGAACTTGATGCAGATGACCGCTTGCGCATTCTCCACGGATTTTACCGTCACGGCGAAGAAGCGGACTATTGCTTTGACCTTCAGCAGAGTATGAAAAAGGGTCACAGCTTTAAGGACTATATCTGTCCCGACAGTATGGAATTTGAAAGTGACCATTTCAAGGTTGGTGAACGCTATGGGCGTGTGATGTATCTCAAAGATTATGCGTCCTTTATCAAGGATGATTTTATCTCCGAACTGTGCAGTATCGACCGTCCTATCATTATGTCGGTGGACGTGATACCCGTTCCCACCGATGAAGCGGTGCGTGAGGGCGAAAGCCGCCTTTTAGGCGTAGAGCGTAACGTGGTGGACTTTCTGCGAAAGCAGCAGAATAATAACAATTTCTCCGGCACAATTCCGTATGATCTTGAAAAGCAACGTGCGGAAATCAAGGAGTTTTTGGATGACCTTACGAGCCGTGACCAGCGTATGATGTTTGCCAATCTGACCTACATTCACACGGCGGAAACCAAGGAGCAGCTTGACAGCGATACCGAGAACGTGCAGACCTTCGCCCGTCAGCGTATGTGTCAAATGGCAACGCTGAAATTCCAACAGCTTGACGGACTCAATACGGCTTTGCCTATCGGTGTGCGAAAGATCAATGCTATGCGAACCCTCACCACCGAGAGCTTGGCGGTGCTGATGCCGTTCCGTGTGCAGGAAATTATGGACGCAGGCGGTATCTTTTACGGAGTCAACGCTATCTCCGGCAACCTTATCCTTTGCAATAAATCCAATCTTCTCAATCAGTCGGCGTTTATCCTCGGTGTTCCCGGTAGTGGTAAATCCTTCTCGGTTAAGGAACTGATTGTCTTTATTGCCCTTGCCACCAATGATGATATTTTGGTTTGTGATCCTGAAGGAGAATACCAAAACTTGATGCGTGTGCTCGGAGCCGAAATCATTAAAATCTCCGCAGGCAGTCCCCATCATATCAATGCTATGGATATGGTAGAGGGTTACGGCGACGGCAGTAATCCCGTTATCGACAAGTCTGAGTTTGTGCTGTCCCTGTTTGAACAGCTTGACCCAAGGGGCATTGATCCTCACGAAAAGTCCATTATCGACCGTTGTGTGGATGCGGTGTACCGTGAATATAAAAAAGGCGGTGCGGTGCCTACGCTCCGAGTGTTGCGTAAAAAGCTCTTGGCACAGCCGGAGGAAGAAGCACAGCGCCTTGCTCTGTCATTGGAACTGTTCACTTCGGGCAGTTTGAACGCCTTTGCTCACGAAACCAACGTTGACACCCAAAATCGTATGGTCGTTTACGACATTCACGATTTAGGTCGTCAGCTTAAAACAATGGGTCTGCTCGTTATTACCGATGCAATGCTGAACCGTGTTACCGAGAACTGGCGTAAAGGAAAACGCACCCACGTTATTGTGGATGAGTTTCATGTGGTGTTTGAAAATGAACATTCCGCAGAGTTTTTCTCATCTGCTTGGCGTCGTTTCCGTAAGCGTAACGCATACCCGACCGCCATCACGCAGAACGTGGAATATTTGCTGGACTCCGTTGAGGCAAGCACGATGCTTTCCAACAGCGAGTTTATCGTAATGCTCAACCAAGCGGCAAGCGACCGTGAGAAATTGGCTGACAAGCTCAATATTTCCGAGGAACAGTTGGGATATATCACCAACGCCGAAGCAGGTTGCGGTCTTATCCGCTATGGTAGTGCGCTCGTTCCGTTCAAAAACAGAT
Organism: Eubacteriales bacterium; assembly: GCA_045532555.1. Lineage (GTDB taxonomy): Bacteria > Bacillota > Clostridia > Oscillospirales > CAG-272 > SVTX01. Next base: position 34,885 of record JAZSGD010000137.1, read on the forward strand.
TTCCGAAGAACACCGAGTTATACAGGCTGATGACCACCAAACCCGGTGAGAATTTATAAGGAGGCAATATAAATGGATATAAACGAAACAAAACTCTCCGAAATTCCTGAGATTAAAGAACTGTTAAAGGTGTTGTCAGACAATGGCTTACTAAAGGAAGAAAACAATGTCAAACACCTTGTTTCGTATATCGAGGATATGGAAAACAAGATACTTGATATGACCATTGAATTGAGAGCAATGCACGATGAGGTCGGCAAAATCCGTGACAGTACCCTCCGTGCAAGATGTACGCAGCTTATCACGGCGGCAAATGAGAAGATCCAACAGGCAAGCCAAATGGTGGTGTCCTGCAAGAACAATCTTATTAAATCTGCGAAAGATGCCCTCCGAGCCTTTAAGGAAAAAGGCAAGGACGCACTTGTTGCCGCCGTAAATGCTATGAAAATCCCGTCTGCCCTTGATATGCTCAAAAACGGTTTTCACCGTGCGGCAGAGTCCCTGGGCAAGAGTGTTTCCAACCTTGAAACCGTCCGTAATGAATTGCACGACGTAGGAACGCACCTTAAAAATGCGGGTCGTGCGCTTATCGGCAAGCCGATCAAGGAAAACGAGGAACTGAAAGCAGATAAGGGCATTTTGGCAAAGCTCCAAATCTTTTTGCAAAAGACGGCGGAGAAATTCACCGGTATGGAGCATAGTGCCGAGGAAACGTCCAAGTCCTTGCGTAACAGTTATGAGGAACGAAAATCGGTCAAGTCCGATCTGAAACGGCTCAAAGCAGAAAGCAAAGCCAAAGATGCTCCCAAGATTACTGAGCAGGCAAGATAAGGAGGTAACCGCCTATGGCAGACATTAAAACAAGGGATGTTGTAAAAGGAACGGTCAAGACCCTTGACCGTTCCGCCGTTGCGACCGAGCGTATGAAGTCTGCCACCGTCAGAACCAAGGATGCCGCCGAGCAGAGCGTAAACGGCAATGAGGTCAGCGCACAGGAATACGGAGCCAACCGTGTAGAATCGGCGGTAGAAATTGCTACCGCCGAGGGCGTTCACCAATTTAACAAACGAGGTAAAAACGGTATTCGTGATGCCAAGTGCAATGTAGAAAAGGTCAAAGAGAATTATAATAAGCTCAAAGACCTGAAAAAGACCAACAAGCCGAAAAAAGCGGCAAGCAAAACTGCAAAGGCGGCAAAGAACACCACTCAGCAGACGGCAAAGACGGTCAAGGCTACGGGCAAAGGCACGGTCAAAACCGCACAAGCCGCAGGTAAAGGTACGGTCAAGACGGCTCAGAATACCGTCAAGACCGCAAAAGCCACAGGCAAAGTTGCTGTTAAAACGGCGCAGACAACCGCAAAGGCGGCAAAGGTTACTGCCCAAGCCACGGCAAAAGCCGCAAAAGCGGCGGCGGCTGCGGCGAAAGCGGCAGTTAAAGCAACCATCGTTGCTATCAAGGTTGCGGTCAAAGCCATTGTTGCCGCTGTGAAGTTGGCAATAGCGGCTGTTAAGGCAATAGCCGCCGCTATTGCTGCAGGTGGTTGGGTTGCGGTGGTCGTTATCATTGTTATATGCTTGATTGCCCTTATCGTCGGCTCTTGCTTTGGGATCTTCTTTTCAAACGAGGACACGGGTAGCGGTCAGACAATGCAGGCGGTGGTGCAGGAAATCAATACCGACTACCAAACTCAAATCGAAACCACAAAGAATAACATTGCCTACGATGTGTTGGAAATGTCCGGCTCCCGTGCGGTATGGGCAGAGGTGTTGTCGGTATATGCGGTAAAAACCACCACCGACCCCGACAATGCCCAAGAGGTTGCTACGATGGATGACTCTAAAAAAGCAATCCTAAAGGATATATTTTGGCAGATGAATGCCATATCCTCCCGCACCGAAACCAAGACCGAAACGGTGATAACCGAAACCGATGACGGACACGGGAACATTGTGCAGACCGAAACGACGGTGACACGCACCTATCTTTATATTACCGTGACCCATAAGACCGCCGATGAAATGGCAACGCAGTTTGGGTTTAACGCCGACCAAAAGAAGCAGCTTAATGAGTTGCTTTCCGAGGATAACAAATCCTTATGGGCGGCGGTGCTCTATGGCATCAGTACAAGCGATACGCAAATCGTATCCGTGGCTCTTTCCCAAATCGGTGAAGTGGGCGGTCAGCCGTATTGGAGTTGGTATGGCTTCGGCTCCCGTGTAGAGTGGTGTGCTTGCTTTGTTTCTTGGTGCGCCAACGAGTGTGGATATATTGATGACGGTATCATTCCCAAATACGCAGGATGCGTAAACGGTGTGGATTGGTTCAAAGACCGTGGTCAATGGCTTGACGGTTCTGCCGAGCCGGTGGCAGGTATGATTATCTTCTTCGATTGGGACTCTCCCGATGGTACGTCGGGTCCGCAGGACGGACTTTCCGACCATACGGGTATCGTTCAGAAAGTGGAAAACGGAAAGGTCTATACCGTAGAGGGTAATTCTGGTGATAGTGTTCGCACAAGAGAATACGCCATCGGACATTATGAAATCCTCGGTTACGGCGTTCCCGCATATTAAAAAAGATGCCGCCCTCACGGGTGGCATCTTTGGGTTACATATTTACTTGTTGGTCAAGCCTTTTACGAGATTGGCGATATTCTCAAGCTGAGCGTCATCTAACTTTTTAAGGTCACTAATAATTGCATCGAGCTTGGTGGGATTTTTGGTATCGAGATCGAAAAACTCGCTTACCGAAATTCCCAAGTAATCGCAGATATAGAATACACCCGGTAAGGATGGCAAAGACTTTCCCGACTCAATATTGTTAATATAGCCGGGGTTCTGTCCAATCGCTAAACTCATTTCCCGTGCGGATACATTTTTCTTTTCTCGCAGTTGTGCCAACCGCAAAGCAAAATCCTTTTCGTCCATAATCTCACCGCCTTTGTTATATTGTAACCCATACGGGCGGTAAAACTATTGGATGTCAGACGGCAAAGGTGTTGCAATATGGGTTTATATATGTTATAATAGCAAAAATAACGGAAACAAACCTATAACCGATCCCGAATGACCGCTATACACACATATTTTTCGGTGTCCGCCTTGCGGTGAGGTATATCCAATCCCTTTGCGGTGTAAGTCCGTTGGTTCCGATGGAACTGATTAAAGAGATAGCCGAGTCATTGCAGGATAACCCATCGGACGTATCGGTTCGGTGGGTATTTTTTTAGGAGTGGTGTGATGCTTGATATTTACACGGTGGCATTCTTCGGACACCGATATATTGATAACCCGTTTAGGATAGAGGAACGGCTGGATGAAGAAATCCGCCGTCTGCTTTCGGAACACGAATACGTAGACTTCCTCGTAGGGCGTGACGGTGAGTTCGATCAGTTTGCATCCTCCGCCGTGCTTCGAGTCAGAAAGCAATATAGAGATGACAACAGTTCCCTCATTCTTGTGTTGCCGTATGCGAGAGCCGAGTATCTGAATAACGAGGAATCCTATCACGACTATTACAGCGATGTGGAAATTTCCTATGCCGCATCGGTGGCTCACCCAAAAGCCGCCATCCAAATCCGAAATCGTGAAATGGTTGACCGAGCCGACCTTATTCTCTGTTGTATTGAGCGAGA
>JAZSGD010000091.1:0-3761 GCA_045532555.1 Eubacteriales bacterium
GGACAAGGCGTTACCGAGAGCCATCCGACCAAGAGCAACTCCGAGGGCATGGACGTGGCTATTTCTATGCAGGACAAGGACTTTGACGGCTTGTGCTTCGTCAATCTCGTCGATTTTGACATGGTTTACGGTCACAGAAACAACGCCGCAGGCTACGCCAACGCGCTTACCGAGTTTGATCTTCGTCTGGGTGAATTTCTGCCGAGAATGAAGGACAGTGATCTGCTTATCATCACCGCAGATCACGGCTGCGACCCCGCAACGCCGTCCACCGACCACTCGCGTGAATACGTGCCGCTCTTTATTTACGGCAAGGGTATCAAGCCCGAAAATCTCGGAACAAAGCAAGGCTTCTTCTTTGTCAGCGAGGTTGTAGAGAAGTTTTTGGCAAAGTAACAAAATAACGGCAAATACTGACACCGCCCGAAATATTCGGGCGGTGTTTTATTAACTGAATATAAACTTTTAGAAAAAACTATTGATTCTTGTATTATTATAGTGTATAATGTTGAAGGTTGTGCGCAAATAAAACATAAGGAAATTAAAATGGACGTAAATTACAGGAATCAAAAGCGGTACAAGACCGCCAAATACCCGATCCGTCAGCCGATATACCTTACCTGGCTTATTCAGGTGCTTTCGACTATCATGTTGGCTTCAAAAAAGCACAAGGTCGAGTGTGTGGGCATGGAGGATCTCAAGCCGCCATATATTTTGCTCTCGAATCACATGTCATTCGTTGATTTCGAGCTTATCTCCAAGGGCACCTATCCCGCAAGAGTCAACAACGTGGTCAACATTGACGGATATTATCTCCGCCCCTGGCTTATGACCTGGATCGGTGCTATCTGCACCCGAAAGTTCACAAACGACTTTCATCTTGTAAAGTCGATCAAAAAGGTGACCTCGCGCGGCGATATTCTTTGTATGTACCCCGAGGCGAGATACTCGCCCTGCGGTATAACCTCGTATCTGCCCGATTCGCTCGGCTCACTGATCAAAATGAACAAGGTGCCCGTGGTCGTTGCGATTCATCACGGTAATCATCTGCATTCGCCCGTATGGAACGTGAAGAAAAAAAGAAAGGTGCCTATGCACACCGTTCTGACCCAGCTTCTGAGTGCCGAGCAGGTCAAGGAGATGACCGCCGCTGAAATCAACGAGGCATTAAGGAACGCGTTTGTATACGACGAGTACAGATACCAGAAGGAATCGGGGATATTTATTACCGAAAAATACAGAGCCGAGGGGCTTCACAAGGTGCTTTATCAGTGTCCTCACTGTATGTCCGAGTCGAAGATGGCGTCCAAGGGCACTGAAATTTTCTGCACGGAGTGCGGAAAGCGTTGGACCTTATGCGAGGACGGCACTCTGTCGGCAAACGAGGGTGAGACCGAATTTTCGCACGTTCCCGATTGGTTCAACTGGGAGCGCGAGCAGGTTCGCGCCGAGATCGAGCGCGGCGAATACTCTTTTGAGGACGAGGTTGACGTACACTCGATGCCCAGGTGCTATCGCTTTATGCCGCTTGGCAAGGCGACGCTTACTCACGACGTAGAAAACGGATTTGTTCTCAAGGGTCACTATCGCGGAAAGGATTACGAGATCCGCCGCTCGCCTTTGATGAACAACAGCCTGCACGTTGAGTACGATTTTCCTCATATCAAGCCCTTTGACTGTGTGGATATCTCCACCGAGAGCGATTCATTCTACTGCTATCCGACCAAGGAAAACGTGGTCACGAAGCTTGCCTTTGCAACCGAGGAGATATACAGGATCAAGATACAAAACGTTCGTAAATAAGCGACGGATGGAGAAAAAGAACGTCGCACCTGCGATGAGCAGGTGCGACATTCTTTTTTATACATTCCAAACCTTTTCGAAGTCCTTGACCTCGCGAAGATAGCTCTCCTTATCCGCAGGAAATGCAAGTCCGTGGCCCGCGCCCTTGACTATGAGCAGCTTTTTGGGGGCTGCACAAGCCTCGTACATCTCCTTGCTCATCTCATAAGGCACGAAGTCGTCATTGTCGCCGTGGACGAATATCACGGGAATCTTACAGTGCCTCATCGCCTCGATAGGTGAGTTGCTTTCAAGCGAAAAGCCGCCGAAAATTCTTGCCCCGAGCTTTACGAAGGGATAAAAGAAATTGACGGGAAGCTTCATTTGCTTCATTACCTTGCGGATTATTTCGCGCGGAGACGAATATCCGCAGTCCGCAAGCGTGCAAACGACGTTGCTTGGGAGCTCCTCTCCCGACGCCATAAGCACGGTCGACGCGCCCATGGAGATGCCTGTGAGAATGATCTTTGTATCCTTGCCAAATTTATTTATAACAAAATCAACCCAGGCAAGACAGTCGCGGCACTCCTTTATGCCAAAGGTTATAACGTGACCGTCGCTGTCGCCCGATGCACGTTGGTCAACGATAAGCGCGTTTCTGCCAAGCGCAAAGCATCGCTCCACTCCGCCGCAGAGGTCTCTTTCGGCAGTGCCTCTGTATCCGTGGAAAAGTATTTCGGTGACTGCGCCCGGCTTGTATTCATAATATTTACCGCGAAGGGTAAGTCCGTCAAAGGATTTTATCGAGACCGCCTCGTACGGAGTTTCGCGGATCGATCGGATCCAATTCTCTATTACGTCGCGGTATTCCTCGTATATCTCTCCCTCGGGGATCTCGATCACGTCGTCCTTCGGCGGCTTGCGTTTAGGTGAATAGAAGGTCAGTATGAAGCATACAAAGGATATCAGCAAGATCACGAGCAAAATGCCCGCAGCCGATATCGGCAGATACCACCAAGGATTCATAATTTATTTGTTCCCTTTCTGAAAACACTTTTGGCGAATTGATTTTATGATTTAAAGCTCTTTTGTGCGTTTATATGCCGACTCGACCGAGTCGATTACGGCAGCTCTGAAGCCGCCCTGCTCGAGCGCCGCAACTCCCGCTATGGTCGAGCCGCCCGGACTGCAGACCGCGTCCTTAAGCTCGCCCGGATGCTTGCCGCTTTCTATACATAGCTTTGCCGCGCCTGCAAGAGTTTCTGCCGCCAAGAGCTGTGCCGCTTCACGCGGAATTCCGCATTTCACTCCTCCGTCGGCGAGCGCTTCGATGAACATATACACGAATGCAGGGCCACAGCCCGACACGGCGGTCGCCGCGTCTATCAAGTGCTCTTGCATTTTGTGTAGGCTACCCGCTTTTGAAAGCGCGTCGCAGAGTGTTTTTTCATCTTCTGCGGCTGCTCTATCGCCAAGGCAGTAAAGGATCACTCCTTCACCTATCGAAACGGGTGTATTTGGCATTATTCTTATTATTTTATGCTCTCCGAAAAGCTCGGCAAGTCGCGCGCAGGTCACTCCCGCCGCCATACTTACAAGACACACCTGCCCTGCTCTCGTTGTCAGTTTATCCTTGATTCTTTTCGCAACCTCCGGCAATATCTGCGGTTTTACACCTAAAAAGATAACGTCGCAGTCGCTTACTATCTCATCGACGGTTGCGGCAGTAGCGCCGATCTTTGCCGCCAGAGCTTCGGCTTTTTCCTTGTGCGCGCAGGATACTAAAACGGTATTATCCGTCCTTGCGACAGCGGTGGCAAGCGCTCCGCCCATGTTTCCTGCACCTATAAATCCTATTTTTTTCATTGTCCTCTCTCCGTTTCGATCATCTTATTTGTCCGTCGCCCGTAATGATATATTTATACGTAGTGAGCTCGGGAAGTCCCATCGGGCCTCGCGCGTGGAGCTTCTGAGTTGAT
>JAZSGD010000080.1:0-9696 GCA_045532555.1 Eubacteriales bacterium
GCGAAGAAGGTAAAATACTCTCTCGTCCTTGTTATCAAACGGCGAACGGGTATATTCGGATACGGTGTAAACACCCTCCGAGCCGTAAACTATCTGATCTCCCAGTGCAAACATAATCTCACTTCCCTTCACTTTGACGTCGTTCTGGCAAAAACTTGCCGAGGCTACATATATATTTTACCATATTTTTTCAAAAAATGTAATTAGCAATTTGAACAAAATTCACTATCCAAATTTTGACAAATTGACTCCCCGCCCTCGACAAAAAGTAACAAAATCCGCGCCGCCGCATAGAATTTTAGTGATGGGGACTACCCATCAAAATCAAAAAAATCAGATCGGAGCTTTTTTGAAATGTATAACGACAGAAACCGACAAAACTATCATTGTGCCCGTCAGATGCCAACGGCGGTAAGGGTCGCGAGCGACATCCCAAGGCTCGACGCCGATCAGGGCGGCAGACGCTGTGACGGTTCTTCACCCGACCACACCCTCGACCACGCACAGCGCGGTCAAGTATCAAACGGTCACGCAGGAAACGGCGGCTGCGGTCGCATGGGAAACGGCAACGGCTGCGGCAACACCTCACGTGAGCGCATGGGAAACGGCAACGGCTGCGGTCACGCGGGAAACGGTAGAGGCTGTGGCAACGCAGAAAACGGTAACAGAGGCTGGGTACTGCACGACCACCCACTCGCGATGGCCTATTCTCCCTACCAGCACTTCCGCGACACCTACACACCCGACATAGCACTCGGACGCGGCACGCTCTTTTCCGAGCTTGACCTTCCCTTCGAGGGCTATCACAACAAAAGAAACGGAGGCTGCGCAAGATGATGAATATGAACTGTAACAACAGCTCGCTTCTGAAAAAACTGCAGGAGGTCGAGTTCGCACTCTACGAGCTTACGCTCTATCTCGACGCATACCCCGAGTCCAAAGAGGCGCTGATGCACTATCACAGCCTGCTCGACGCGAGGAAAACACTCGTCGCCGAGTATCAGGCGAAGCACGGACCTCTGACCATGTACGGTAACGAGAGCACGACCTCTTGGGATTGGGCGAGCACGCCTTGGCCCTGGGAGACCTGACAATAACACTCATAGGAGAAAGCATTATGTGGATATATGAAAAGAAACTTCAATTCCCCGTCAAGATCAAAAATCCCGACGCGCGTGCCGCCTCGATCATCGTAAGCCAGCTCGGAGGCCCCGACGGCGAGCTTGCCGCGTCGATGCGCTACCTCAATCAGCGCTTCTCGATGCCCGACCGAAAGATCGTCGGAATCCTTACCGACGTAGGCACAGAGGAGCTCGCGCATCTCGAGATGGTGGGCTCGATCCTCACCCAGTTGACCAAAAACCTGCCCGTCTCTGAGATCGAAAACTCGCCCTTCGCGCAGTATTTCGTCGACCACACCGCGGGCGTCTACCCCGCAAGCGCCGCAGGCGTCCCCGCCGATATGAAATATATCGGAGTCAAGGGCGACGTCATCGCCGACCTCAACGAAGACCTCGCGGCAGAGCAAAAGGCGCGAGTCACCTACGACAACATTCTTCGCTTGGTCGACGACCCCGACATCCGCGAGCCGATCAAATTCCTTCGTGAGCGCGAGCTCGTGCACTATCAGAGATTCGCCGACGCCCTCCGTCTTGCGCAGGACTCGATGAACTCAAAGAATTTCTACGCGACGAACCCAAGCTTTGACAAGTAAGATCACCTCGTAATCATAAAGCAACAAACCCGAGCCTTGCGACAAAGAAATTGCAACAAGCTCAAGCCTTGATATAAGTAAAAGCATACAAAAAGCCCAGGTCCCTTACGGGTTGCTCCGCAAGAGACCTGGATTGTTTTTTTCAATGTTGACGTTGTAATTTTCCCGCCAAGAGTATAAACACCTATATACCAACTATCAAAAGGGGCTATTGTAAGACAGCCCCTTTGCAGTCAGATAATTTTTAAGCTTATAGGTCTGTTCCAAAGAGAACCCGCTTGAAAAGCAAGGACGTCTTTTCTTGACCAAGCTCCTTTTTGAATACGTCGGTAGACGGACCGCCTTGACTCAAAAGTCCGTCCACGTACCGCGCGGAAAGCTCTTTCTTTTCCGCCTTCGCCGTCACCTGATCGGCGTTTGTGTTGATGTAAGCATTGAAATGTGCTTCGGCAAAGGCGTCGAAGCTATTTTCCAAAGCCTTCTTGCCCTTTTTGGAAATGCTTTGGGCAAGCTTGATGGAATCATACCAATGCTCTCCCGGATCGCGCTCGGGCAGTTCGGCAAATTTCGCCTTGACCCCGTCAAGCGCGGAAAGATCTGTGTCCGCGATCAGTGTGTTATAAAGCTCAACGATCAGGGTGTCGTTGCCCATCGCGTAGATTCTGTCATAGGAATACAACGGCAGATCAATATCCGTCGGGACGATCATAAGAGTGTCCATTTTCATAAGACCGAAAAATCCCTTTGCTCTCATTACGGAAACGTGGCCAAGCCCCTCTGCACGATATGCCTCGACCGAGAATTTCATTCCGCTTGCCTTAAGGCTTGCGAACTCTCCCGCATCGAGCTTTGTAAGTGTGTATTTTTCCTTCAGGACATCAAGAAGCTTATCCGTCATACCTCTTCACCCCTGTGTATCTTGAAATCTGAAAGCCCGTTTTTGTCAAGAACAACAACGGACAGCAACAGCGTTCCCTGTCCTACGACGTTTACTCCCTCGGCAATCCAGTTCATAGAGGCTTCGGCAAAGTCCTGACTGGAAAGATATCCCATGCCAAGCGAGCATACGAATGAAAGTGTGAGCAGCGCGATTACCCAAGGCTTTTTCAGTTTGACGGCAAGGATGCAAAGCACGGCATCCATAACACCAAGTCCCGCAACCATAAGACCTACGAAAACGAAGGTTCCCGAGAAGATCGGAGGGGCTACCGCCGCCAAAGCTTTGTTCGGGTTTTTGAAAAGCATCATCAACATTCCCGCGCCTGCGAGCAAAAAGCCTAACGACTGTACGGGAAAAAACATGTGGTCAAGAGCCTCAAAATTGCAAACACCCGCGGCATACAGAAGCTTCCAAGTCGCCTTGAGCGCGCCTGCGATAGTGATATTAAGTGATCCCGCCGCAAACAAGGCAAAGGCTGCCTTTGTCATTTGGTTGTAAAGATCTCGCATGAGGATCGAGGATGCAAAAAAGAATAAAATTACGGGGATATAATCCACAAGTGCCATCGAAATAGAAAAGTCATTCATAAGATGTCTCCTTATGCAATTATTTCTTCTTGTTGAGATGATAGATGGGAAGCAGGGGGATTATTATTGGTGTTTTGTTCGCATACTCATTATACTCATCGTTATCGCCGTAACGCGCCATCTGGCGCTTTTCAAGTCTCTGTGCGCCGTTAAACATGATGTAAACGATCGCGATATAAGCCAAAACCGCGCAGATCCACTGACCGACGGTCTTGTATGCGGTAATTCCGCTTATAAATACGCCTGTCCAGAACGTGATCTCGCCAAGATAGTTGGGGCAACGGCAGATCTTATAAAGTCCCTTGGTCGCTACCATGTCGGGTCTTTCCTTCTTTTGCGCGGACTTCTGTTTGTCGGCGATAGCCTCGAGAACAAGACCAAGCACCGAGATCGCAAATCCAACCACGGGAACGATATAGTCGGTCGCACCGTTGTCATAACGGAAAAGCATAGGGCTGACCTGAGCAACGTAAAGAACCGAAACGAATACCCAAATGGTCGCGAGAACGAAAACGGGCATCTTCTTTTCCCCGTTCTTTGCAAGCGTGTCCTTAGCAACGTCGGTCTTTTTGAAGGTGGCGTTCTTAAGCTCACGAACAAGAAGGAATCCCGACAGACGCGCGCCGTAAGCGATAAAGAGCGCAGTCTGCACAAGAACTATCCAAAGAGGCGTTGCCGTGGGGTTTACAAGCCACATAACAAGCACCGCAACACCGCCTGCCGCGATGGCAAAGCCGTATCCGATCGAGAGAAAATAAACGAACTTATAAAATCCTACGGCGCACGCGACCGCGCAGACCGCAAGAAGAATTCCTAAAAGTGTCCAAGGCATATCAGTTTGTCTCCTTTCCAAAGTAGGACTTTATGTATTCGCCAAAGCTCTTGTCTCCGACGACAGTATCTCCGACGAGATCGTGAGAAAGAGTCCACTTGGAGAACAGAATAATATCGTGCTTTCCCGCCTTCTTGATCTTGGGAAGATTTGCAAGAACACCAAAGAGCCAAATGGGTGCCCACTTGATAGCAAGAGGCTTGCCTGCGGCATCAAAGCACATTTTTGCCATCTCCTCGTAGGTATAGGTTTCTTTTCCACCTACGTTGTAGGTAACGTTGGTGTCGTTCATGTGATCAACGATAAATCTTGCAAAATCAGGGCAATCGACAACGTTTGCCTTAACAGCGCCAAATCCCTTGAGCAGCTGCATCTCGCCCTTATCCACGTAGGGCTTGAATACCTTGGCGATATCGTAGAAATAGCCTGTGGGACGGTAGATTATCCAATCCATCTCCTGCTTTTTGATCTCTTCTTCAACGAGATATTTCGCGTGAAGCATGGGGACCTTTTCAGCGCCCTTTTCGTCACAGGAAATAACCGATATATAGTTGAACTTTTTAACGCCCGCAGCCTTTGCCTCTGCGTAGAGATTCATATTTCCCTTGTAGTCGATGTCGTAAGAGGTCACCTTTGTAGATGCGCCCGTAAGACCGACAGTAGTGATTACTACGTCTGCGCCGTCGCAAAGACCCTTGAGGGTTTCGGGATTGGTCGCGTCAATGGCACGGAAGGTGTATTTTCCCTCACAGCCCTCGACAGCGGTCTCGCGAAGGTCAGCGGCAACTACCTCGTGACCGTCCGCACAAAGACATTTAAGAATTTCCGCGCCAAGATTTCCAAAAGCGCCTGCCAATACAACTTTCATTTTAAACGATCTCCTTTTTATTTATTGATTATTTTTTTGCTTTTTCTTTTGAACGCTTATCGTTAATGATCTTCATGTGTTCTTCGGTGATCAAGGTCACGTTGTTTTCCTTCGCCCAAGCAACGCAGCCCTTGAGAACGACCGAAAGGAATACTCTCGGCACTCCGAGGATAGTCATAAGCGCCTCGTCCGTGAATTTAACCGTATCGTCGGCGCGGTCTGCGGCGTAGCGGACCGACTCGAGCGATGCCTGACGCATCTGAAGGAGCTCTGCTCTCATCTTCGTCTTTCTGTGGAACCAGAAATTCTTGGAATCACGGTATCCGTAGTCGACGGGAAGCGCGGGGAAATCCTTTGCCTTAACGCCGTTTATAATTGCATCGCTGTATTTCTTCTTCATAAGTATCTTGTCAACGCGGAGAATAAAGTGAGCGCCGAATTTCGACGTGATTCCGTTGAAATCGTGATAAGGGCCCTCATATCCGTTGAGCTCACCCGCAACGTCCTTGTCCGCGCCGTCAAGCTCTCTCATCCACGTGCATTCGATCGCCTCGATCGCATCGGTCAGAACCATAGGTCTCGCCTCGCCGGTCTCCTCCTCGATCATGCTCTTTTCAAGCTTGAAGTTGCACTTGGGCATCTTCTCCTCGGGCTTGTCGCCGGGCCACGAAAGCTTGACCGCCTCCTTAAAGGTCGCAGGCTTGTCGTCAATGAAATTGATCGTGCATTTACCGTTACGCAGAATGTTCTGTGCGGTATTGGACGAGTTGCGGCAGCACAAAAGCATCGCATAATAGTCCTTGCCCGCTACGTAGTAGGGCTGAACAAGAGAGTAAGGACCGAGATTTGTGGTGCCATTCTCGCAAAGCGTTGAGATGATGACGGTTGGCATCGGGAAAAACAGAGATGTCTGATAGAAGTTGTCCACGATGCGAAGGTTTTCAAAGCTGCTCATTTTTTGATTCTCCTTTGGTTTATTTTATGTTTTTATTATTTTTTCAAGTAAAGGATAGACGGTTTCGAAATCCGAGTTTTCCATAGACCAGCAGATCAGCGCCTCGGCAACGAACTCCGCACAGAAATTTGAATCACAAACAGGTACGATAAAGCCTGCTATCTGATCGCGCAATCTTTTATGACGGCTTGCAGAGCCGACCGATACGAGCTTTACCGCATCGACGTCGGAAAACAGCTTCTCGTTTTCTCCCGCGAAGCTCCTGAGTGAATCAAATATTCCCTTCAAAAGCGCTTGGGGATCGTCGTGCGGCAGATTTTTCATTTCCTGCAAATGCATTTTCCAATCCTCATACACGAACGTGGCTATCAGCATTTCTTTGGAATCAAAATAATTATACACCGTGCCAACGCCAAGTCCGCACGCACTCGCAACAGAGCGCATCGTGGTGTCGGCATATCCGCGCTCAAAAATTTGCTTTTTTGCTTCTGCCAATAGCTGCTCGCGCACGTTTTCAATTATCTTCGGCATCCGTTCGCACCTCCAATATTTTTATGAACCTGTTCATATAATATTATACCTCATTCTTTGCAATGTGTCAAGCGGGATAAAAAAATTTATCAAAGACCACTGCCACGCATTTCCCTTCCCCCACAAGACAAAACTCCGATCTGTTTGAAACAGTAATATCGCCGACGCCCTCCGTCTTGCCCAGGACTCGATGAACTCGAAGAATCTCTACGCGACAAATCCAAGCTTTGACAGATAATTATACGGAAAAGATCCCCGAGGGCCGTATGTCCTCGGGGATCTTCCTTTAATAATTCGCGTGGGCGCGGCAAAAAAGACGGCATCTCTGCCGTCTTTTTTATCCGCCGAAGATCTCGCCGCCGATCTCAAGTATGCGGTCGATAGGAATCGAGGTCTTGTCCTCGAGCACAACGGCGCGCGTGAGCGCGCTGATCTCCTTGACCACACCCGTCGTGGTGACGTAAGCGCCGCCTGACTTGCGGCTGTCGGGCACGAAGTGTGTGATCGTGACCACGGGTCTGTCGGAAAGTCGGTCGAGGATCATCTGCATTTTCTCGTTGAGCACGGTCTTCGCGTCCTCGGACAAGCAATGCTCACTGTCGGTCAGCCTCCCTGCCTCCGCGACCGTTGCGTCGTACCCCGTGAGCGCCGCAAAGGGTGAAAACTGCGCCGCGCGGTCGGCTTCGGGCATCCTCGGTCGGTTTGGCGACGTATGATGCGGCAGATTGATTATATCCGCGTATTTTTGCTCTGCGTTGGTCATACCGCACCTCCCTTAAGCCTTATGTCCGCCGATCTGGGCGTTTCGATCCTTCGCCGTCGCGCCCTCCTCGAGATTCATACCTCGCAGGATCGCGTTCTTGCCGAATTTCTTTTTGATATCAATGATCGCAGACTGCATCTGCTTTTCCTTTTGCAAGGACGACTCCTCCTCGGCTCGCTCGCGCTCGAGCGCGGCGGGATCGTCAAAGATACTGAGCTGCTCACTCGCACTCGGCTGATTTTTCACCTCGTCCTCGCTCTTGAGCCGACAGACCGTGATATTTATGCGGCGGACGAGCAGATTTTTGTCAACAATGCGCTCGTAAAGCTCGGTGACCGCGCCAAGAATCGCCTTGGTCGAGGACGAATATCTGCCGAGATTTGCCGTGCCGTGCGCGTGCTTCGGCACCTGTCTGCCGTAGTGGTCGGTCGTCACGGCGCCCGTGTAGAGATTGCGAATGTTAGGATTTGTCAAGTTTTCAATGTCGTAGCCGACCGTCAGCACGATCTGATCGGTCATCAGTCCCTTTTCGACGAGGTCGAGCACGAGCAGATCGGTCATCTCCCTTGTGATCAGCTTCGCCTTCTCAAAGTCGTACGGACAGTGCAAGACCTGACCCGAGCAAAGACTCGTCGACTGCGGCTTGTACGCCTTGATCTCGGCGATCGTGCAGGGCTCCCAGCCCCACGCGTGATCGATGAGCAGCTCGGCATTGACCCCGAAAAGCTTGTAAAGCAGATCCTCATTATAGCGGCTGAATTGACCGCCAACCGAACAGCGCGCAATATCGCCCATCGTGTAAAGTCCTTGTGATTCAAGGGTTTTCGCGTATCCCTTGCCAACTCGCCAGAAGTCCGTCAGGGGTCTATGATCCCAAAGCAGACGTCTGTAGCTCATCTCGTCAAGCTCGGCGATCCTGACTCCGTCCTCGTCCGCCTCGGCATGCTTCGCGACGATGTCCATCGCGACCTTGCAAAGATAGAGATTTGTGCCGATGCCCGCCGTGGCGGTGATGCCTGTGGTCTTAAGCACGTCCTTGATCAACATTCGCGCGAACTCGTGCCCCGTCATTTTGTTCATTCGGAGGTAGTCGGTCGCGTCGATGAACACCTCGTCGACCGAGTAGACGTGAATATCCTCGGGCGCGACGTGCCTCAGATAGACCTGATAGATCCGCGCGCTGTAATCCATATAGTATGCCATTCGCGGCGGCGCGACGATGTAGGAAACCGCGAGGCGCGGATCGCGCTCAAGCGCTTTTATATCGTACGATTCGCCGACCAGCCTGCCTGCCCTGCGCTTGCGCTCAAAATTTGCGTCCCTGACCTTTTGAACGACCTCAAAAAGCCTTGGGCGGCCGGGGATTCCGAAGGATTTGAGCGACGGCGAGACCGCAAGACCGATCGTTTTCTCGGTCCTGCTGATATCGGCAACGACGAGGTTGGTCGTCATCGGGTCGAGCCCGCGCTCGATGCACTCCACCGAGGCGTAAAACGACTTTAAATCTATCGCAATATAGGTTTTTTCACTCATTCGCTCGCCTCCTCCGTCGATCAGTCTATAATTAATTGTACCACATCCGCACGTTTTTTTCAATAGAAAAAATATCAATTACAGGTGGGATTTTATAGCAGCCTCTCCCTTGACTTTTCGCGTCTTTGTGCTAAAAAAGATACGGGAAAAATAAAGCTAAGGACAAAAAATATGGCATAAGACCAAAGCCACCGACGGTGTCGGTGCCTTTTTTGTGGTCACTCGCGGTTTAAATATAAAACCCGATAAACGCTCCCGCGCCGACCGAGCAAATTGCCGCCGCGATATAGCCGACAAGCGCTTTGATCGTCTTGACGGGCGACTTTTCGATCGCGGTCACCTTGCTGTCGATCTTGTCGATGATTTCCGACATCGCACTCTGCTTGGTTGCAAGGACCTCGAGCGCGAGCGCCATCTTGTTGAGCGCTTCAACGCTGCCCGCGAGCTCGTCGATGCGGTGACTGTTCGACTTCGAGCGCTGGGTGTTCTCTGTGACTGCCTGGATCATTTCCTCTCTGGTCAAGTTCCCTCACCCCTCTCTATCACGGGCACGACCTCGTCGGTCTCCTCGTACGTGTATTTGCAGGGGACAACGTCGACCGCCGACGCGTATTTTATTCCCGTTTCTTTCTGACGGATGTAAAAACCGCCGTCGCTGTAATGTTTTATGAGCTTTTCGCTCAATTTTTCCTCAATTATCATAAAAAATTCCTTTCTTTGAAGATGTTGGCTGTGTTGAATCAACACGTTATGGCGAGGCAGAGGGCTTCACTACTCGCCTTTGGCGTAACAAACTTTGGGTGTCGGGCGGATATAGAATCCGCCCCTACGACCTGTGGCGTAACCTTGCGAAGCATACGGCACCTCATCCACCGCAAGCGGTCCCCCTTCTCCCACTGGAGAAGGCTTTTACGCCACAGGCGAGTAGTGAAGCAATCTTCCTAAACTTTATTCCCTTTGCGAAGCACAAGCG
>JAZSGD010000071.1:0-1977 GCA_045532555.1 Eubacteriales bacterium
GTCGGAAACGCTCTTGACTGCGTAGCCGACGTGCTCGCGCATCTTTCTCGGGAGCAAGTAGCCGTAGTTATGCTCGAGCAGATAACCAATACCGCCCTTACCCGACTGCGAATTGATACGGATAACGTCGGTCTCGTATTCCCTGCCGACGTCTCTCGGATCGATGGGAAGATAAGGCACTGTCCAATAGCGGCAGGTGTGCTCCTCTCTCCATCTCATTCCCTTTGCGATAGCGTCCTGATGCGAGCCCGAGAAAGCCGCAAACACGAGCTTGCCCGCGTAAGGCGAACGGTCGTAGACCTGCATTCTGGTCACTCTTTCGTAAAGCTCGGTGATCTCGGGCATATTCGAAAGGTCGAGCCCGGGATCGATTCCCTGCGAGAACATATTCATTGCAACTGCGACAAGGTCGGTGTTACCAGTTCTCTCACCGTTGCCGAAAAGCGTGCCCTCAACTCTGTCACCGCCCGCAAGCAGACCCATTTCGGTGTCCGCAACCGCGCATCCGCGGTCGTTGTGGGGATGGAGAGAAATTATCACGTTCTCGCGGTATTTCAGATTTTCGTGCATATATTCGACCTGATTTGCGTAAACGTGAGGCATTGAGACCTCAACGGTTACGGGTAGGTTGATTATTACCTTCTTTTTAGCGGTAGGCTTCCAGACGTCGAGCACCGCGTTGCAGATCTCAAGCGCGAACTCGGGCTCCGTGCAGGTGAAGGACTCGGGAGAATACTCATAGCGATAGTCAACGCCCATCTCCTCACTGATCTTATTGAAGAGCTCTGCGCCCTCGACCGCGATAGCGATGATCTCCTCCTTGGACTTCTTGAATACCTGCTCTCTCTGTGCCACCGAGGTGGAATTGTAGAGATGAACGATCGCGTTCTTGACACCCTTGAGGCTCTCAAAGGTCTTTCTGATTATGTGCTCGCGCGACTGAGTAAGCACCTGCACCGTTACGTCGTCGGGAATGAGATCTTCCTCGATCAAAGTGCGCAAAAACGTATATTCGGTCTCGCTTGCGGCAGGAAAGCCGATCTCTATCTCTTTAAATCCGATCTTTACGAGCAGCTTGAAAAATTCGAGCTTCTCCTCGAGGCTCATCGGGATCATAAGCGACTGATTTCCGTCGCGAAGATCGACCGAGCACCATACGGGAGGCTTTGTCAGATAATTTTTCTTGATCCATTTCGGCTCGCTGATCGGTGCCGGGAAATACTGTCTTGTGTACTTGCTTGCGTTCATTATGTTAACCTTTCTGTTTATTTCGGGACTCTGTCCCGAACCCTGCTTAAAAACTTTTTGAAAAAAAGTTTTTAAGAATTTCAAAAACTTCCAAAAATGGCTTTCAAAGCAAGGCTTGGAAGGAATATTTTCAAATTTTAAAATCAAAAACTTCATCATCTTCAAGGATAAACCGTCTGTAACCCAATCTATCCTTATTGAAGTTTTTTGGAAGGTGCGGAAACCTTTTTTACCAAAAAAGGTTTCCGCATTCCCTTCAATTCATCATTTCATAACCGCGCCTTGATCTGCGCCGCTTACGAGGCGAGCGTAGCGGGCGAGCCAGCCCGATTTGATGTTAGGCTCGGGAGAAACGTATTTTTCACGGCGCGCGGCGAGTATTTCGTCGCTGACCTGAACGTTTATAGATGCGCTCGGAATATCGATCGAAATGATATCGCCTTCTTCGATGAGAGCGATATTGCCGCCGTCTGCGGCTTCGGGAGAAACGTGACCGATCGACGCTCCGCGCGAAGCGCCCGAGAAGCGTCCGTCGGTGATAAGAAGTCGGATCGTAGCCATGTCGTTCTGTGAGCCAAGGAGTTGTTCCTGAGTATTGTCTTCCTAAGACCGCTTGGCCTCCGACTTCTCCTCGATGAGTGCGATATTGCCGCCGTCTGCGGCTTCGGGAGAAACGTGACCGATCGACGCTCCGCGCGAAGCGCCCGAGAAGCGTCCGTCGGTGATAAG
>JAZSGD010000083.1:0-2226 GCA_045532555.1 Eubacteriales bacterium
GGCGTGATTTGGTTCTCGTCGGCGTACGGGGGTACGACAGAGGGCCAAAGCGCGACTAAAAAGCCACATAAAATGGGGAAAACCGCCGAATTTTCGACGGTTTTCGTCATCTGAAAAGACCAAAACTATAATTTTAAGTTGCATTTTGTCCTTGCTTTTAAAAGTGGCTTTTGTTCTACGCTAAATGAAGCAACCTCATAGCCGTGATCAATTAAGCTTGATTGTTACTATAACTCCGCCCTCGTTAGTGCCCGAGATCTCGCAGGAAAATTCCGCGTCCTCCGCGATAACGGGAAGGTTGATCATATCACCCTCCTTGCAGGCAACGTAGTAGATCGCATAGCTTGCGCCGTTTGCATCCTTGACCTGCAAAAGCTTATCGTGTGCGGTATTTTTCTTGAGATACTCTATGTACTTCGCAAGAGTAAGATCCTTATCCGCCATATACTTTGCGTGAGCAGTACCGACGTAGCGGTAGCCGTTTTCAAAGCTTTCTACGAAACCGTACTTGACTGCATTCTTGTCGAGCCAGCTCGAGTAATCGCCATGGAGCTCGCCGTCTTCGTAGTTGGAGAGGAAGATAAGCTGTGCGGTATTGTATCCCTCGTGGCTCGAGTCGTGATTTCCGTATGCATATCTGATCAAAAGATCGTTCTTTCCAACCGCCTTTTCGGCATTGGTGAGCATCTGGTGAGTTGCCGCCATAGCCGCAGCGTTCAGATAATGGTCGTTGTAGGAGTAGTAGGGACCCTTATCGGTGTTTCTGTGCTCGTTACGGTAGAATTGACAACCGACAAGATCAAGCAAAGAAGCATCAACGGAGTAGGGATGTTCGGAGTCTGCAAGAACAAGGGAGCCTGTTTTAAGCTGATCCGAGGTCACGGCGACCGACTCAAATTCAAGCGAACCAATGATTCCGTCGACCTTCTTGTCTCCCAAACTCTTGTCAACGCTTGCCATAATTATAACGAGAAGAAGCACGAGGGCAAGCAATGTGAGCGCAGAGACCACGATGAGCATGATCTTCTGCAATTTACTTTTGTCGGTATTTTTCAAAAAATCCATTTTGTTGCTTCCTTTCCGAATTTTTAAATTTAGGGGTCAGAGATTACTTTGCGTCTCTGATAGAGAAGTCCATACGGCCCTTCTTGTCAAGACCCATGTACTTGACTACAACAGAGCTTCCAACGTCGATTCCCGCGTCGGTAACCTTGTTGATCCTCTTGTCACAGATCTTGGAGATGTGGACCATGCCCTCCTTGCCGGGAGCGTACTCAACGAAGCATCCAACGTCCTCGTTAGGCTTGTCCTTGCTTGCAAGGATCTTAACAACGGTGCCGTTATAGCAGCAGCCAACCTCGGGCTCGAATACGATCGCGTCGATCATAGCCTTTGCGATAGCGGCAGACTCACCGTTGATAGCGGCGATGCAGATAACGCCCTCGTCGTTGATGTCGACCTTAGCGCCGGACTCTGCGCAGATCTTCTGGATCACAGATCCACCCTTACCGATAACCTCACGGATCTTGTCGGGGTCGATCTTGAAGGAAGTCATCTTGGGAGCGTACTTGGAAACCTCTGCTCTGGGAGCGTCGATAGCCTTGAGAATTACCTCGTCGATGATGTACTCACGGCCTGCCTTGGTCTGCTCGAACGCGCGAGCGATGATCTCGGGGGTAAGACCGTCAACCTTGAGCTGCATCTGGATCGAGGTGATACCCTTCTTGGTACCTGCTACCTTGAAGTCCATGTCGCCATAGAAGTCCTCGAGACCCTGAATATCGATCATGGTATCCCAAGAGCCGTCCTCGGCGGTGATAAGACCGCAGGAAATACCTGCAACGGGAGCCTTGATCGGAACACCTGCTGCCATAAGAGCAAGGGTAGAACCGCAAACAGATCCCTGCGAGGTAGAGCCGTTAGAGGAAACTACGTCGGAAACAAGACGGATCGCATAGGGGAATTCCTCCTCCGTAGGAAGAACGGGAACGAGAGAACGCTCTGCGAGAGCTCCGTGACCGATCTCACGACGGCCGGGGGAACGGACTGCCTTTGCTTCACCTGTGGAGAAGCCGGGCATATTGTAGTGGTGCATATATCTCTTGCTGGTCTCGGAATCGATACCGTCGAGCATCTGGGACTCGGAGAGAGTACCGAGGGTAGCAACTGTCAATACCTGTGTCTGACCTCTTGTGAAGAGACCCGAGCCGTGTGCGCGGGGAAGAA
>JAZSGD010000034.1:0-1925 GCA_045532555.1 Eubacteriales bacterium
GGTTACTCTGTCG
Source organism: Eubacteriales bacterium (assembly GCA_045532555.1). Lineage (GTDB taxonomy): Bacteria > Bacillota > Clostridia > Oscillospirales > CAG-272 > SVTX01. The sequence goes on from JAZSGD010000034.1 coordinate 14, forward strand.
CTGTAATCCTTGAGCCTTTCGGTTGCCGCCGCGATAGCCGCGTCGTCGCGGTCGATCGCGATGAGCCTGCCGCCTGCGGTCAGCTTTTTTGCTATTTCAAGCGAATGGCCTCCGCCACCCGCGGTTCCGTCCACGTAAATTCCGTCGGGCTTGATATTCAGCGCCTCTATGCACTCGTCAAGCAAAACCGAACGGTGCGAAAAATTTATCTTCTGATCCATATCGCTTAAAGTCCCAATCTTTCAAGCTTTTCGCGGATATCCTCAGGATCCTCAGCGGAGATCTCGGTTTTATATTTCTCTGCCGACCAGATCTCACAATAATCGCTGCAACCGACGAACACCGCTTCTCTTTCGATCTCCGCGTATCCGAGAAGTGACGGCGACAAAAGGATTCTGCCCTGCGAGTCGGGCGAGACCTGAGATGCGTTTCGATGCAGGTATCTGAGCGCCTCCTCGGCGATCTTTCTTTCCTGAGCCTTGATGGGAGCGAGGTATCTTTCCCACTCCTCAAGCGAACAGACCTTGAGAATGGGCTTACGAATGTCGCGAACGACCATAAACGTTTCCCCAAGCTCTTCTCTGAACTTTACGGGCACAAATATTCGATTTTTCGAGTCTACGATATGCTCGTACTCTCCTGTAAACATTCGTCGCACCTCCTTTTCGTCGTTTTCGGTTCGTTTTTTGTGTTTCAAGTGGATAATGCGGAGATTTTTCACCACATCACTACACTTATTCACCACTTTCCACCACTGCGATGTAAATATTATAATATATAAACCAAAATTAATCAAGGGGGCTTGAGTAATTTGAGGAAAAAATCGTTCAGTTTTTTAAATATTTTTATTCTTTTTGTGTGTATTTCTGCCTTCATCAAACCAAAAAATGAGGCATTTGAGGTGTTTTTACAATTCTTTTCAAGTTCTTACATTTATTTCCATTTATGACGACGCGGTTAAAAATGGAACGTGTGAAACTGACACAGGATAAGGACAAGGCTCCCTTGTGTAAAGGGAGCTCCCGCGGTAGCGGGTGAGGGATTGTGTTAAGGGTGTTGTTTTTCAAAAGTGACTTATGCGACGAGATGTGTACTTTTCTTGCCAACAGCGGCAATGAAAATTGCCTGCGCTACTCTTCGGCGCGCAAATGCAAGCATTTGCTCCACGAAAAAAAACGCCGCTTAAGGCGGGAGAGGTCGTGATTAAAATGTAGGAGGTTCGCTTCACGGGTTCCGCTTGCGGTAGCCCCCCTTAAGAATCCCCCTTTCGCCTTCGGCACCCTGTGTTTCCTGAACTTAAAGCCGTGAAATTGAACTTCCTGATGGGGCTCTTTCGTCCACTTGTAATCAAAGTAATGCTTATTGCTCGCACACGCTTGTGCTTCGCAAGGTTACGCCACCGTGTCTGCCGTTAATCACGCGTGAGCATCGAGTAATTCATCTAAAAATCCTCGGCACGAGTCCCGGAAAATACTCGTGCCGAGGATTTTTAGTGTTAGTCGTATTTTTTTACTCTGAAGAACAAGGATTTAAAAGCCTTATAATTAAAGGGAATCAGCGGGTAGAGGTAGTTTCTCTTTCCATTGACGGTCTTGTTGGTCGCGATGAGGACTATCGTGAGGATCGTGCCGCCGATAAAGCCCCACAGACCGAATATCGCGGTCAGGACTGTGAGCATTATTCTCATAAACTTGAACGCATAGCCGAGCTCATAGCTGCGCTGGGTGAAATTCGCGATCGCAACGAAAGCCATATAGAGAATGACCTCGGGGATAAGCCAACCGATATTGACCGCGAAGTCGCCAAGTATCAGTCCTCCGACAACTGACAGCGAGTTTGATAGCATATTCGGGGTATTTAAAGACGCCATTCGCAAGCCGTCGATCACAAATTCGGTAATCAGGATCTGCGC
>JAZSGD010000205.1:0-2598 GCA_045532555.1 Eubacteriales bacterium
TGGTGTTGACCGCGCGGATGATGGCTGTCCAGCCCTCATAGCGCTTTCGTTGTAATACGCTCCATCGTTTCGGGGCGAACGTTACCTGTCATATTTTTTCCTCCGTGTTATTCCTTACCTGTCCAGCAATAGGTGCAGACCTTTTCTTTATCGATGCCGATAGATTCAAGCAGTCCGTCAAGGGACTGATAGCCCAAGGAGTCAAAGCCGAATTCCTCGCAGATACGCTTAAGGAGACATTTTCCTCTCTCGGTGCCGGCATCTGCGTACTCCTCAATATGCTTATCTCCCTCGTCCCCCTCAAGCTCGTCGATCACTCTACGGGCGAGAAGCTCCTTGTCCGAGTTGCTTCGGGAGAAGCTGAGGTACTTACAGCCGTACATAATGGGCGGACAAGCCGAGCGCATATGTACCTCCTTGGCACCCGCACTGTAAAGGAAATCCACGGTTTCGCGAAGCTGTGTCCCTCGCACGATGGAATCGTCCACGAACAGAAGGCGCTTGTCCTCGATCAGCTCGGGAACGGGAATCTGCTTCATTTTGGCTACCTGATTGCGAACGCATTGATTAGCCGGCATGAAGGAGCGCGGCCAAGTGGGCGTATATTTGACGAAGGGACGAGCGTACTCGTATCCGCTTTGTCTTGCATAGCCCATAGCGTGCGGCACACCTGAATCGGGTACACCTGCCACGAAGTCAACCTCGGGGAGCTCACCTCTTGCCATTTCGTCACGCGCCATAATCTTACCGTTGGCCACGCGCATGACCTCCACGTTCCTTCCCTCATAGCGAGAGTTGGGATAGCCGTAATACGACCAGAGAAATGCGCAGATCTTCATCTTCTCACCAGCAGGCGAGAGTGTTTCTATCTTATCGGGCGTGAGCTTCACGATCTCACGGGGGCCAAGCTCATAGGCATCCTCGTATCCAAGCTTAGTATAAGCGAAGGACTCAAAGGATACGCAATGTCCTTCCTCGTTCTTGCCGATCAGAACGGGCAGACGACCGTATTTATCTCTTGCCGCGATTATCTCACCGTTCGAGGTCAGAATGAGTAGAGTCAGAGAGCCGTCGATCTCGTCCTGTGCGTGAAGAATTCCCGACACGAGATCGTCCGCTTGATTGATAAGCCCTGCCACAAGCTCGGTGGTATTGACCTTGCCCGAGCTCATTGCCATAAACTGATGACCGTGATCCGAGTAATATTTCTCCACAAGCTCCTCGGCGTTATTGATACAGCCTACCGTGGTGATACCGTAAATACCGAGATGGGAGCGAACGAGAAGCGGTTGGGGATCGCTGTCGCTGATACATCCGATACCGCTGCATCCGTGGAAGTCGACCAGATCCTTCTCAAACTTGGTACGGAACGGTGTGTTGCCGATAGAGTGGATCTGACGCTGAAATCCATCCTGCGCATCATAAACGATCATACCGCCGCTTTTTGTACCGAGGTGAGAGTGATAGTCAACACCGAAGAAAATATCCATTACGCAATCTCTTTTTGAGACTGCTCCGAAAAATCCTCCCATTAAGCGAAGAAGAGCTTATTGAGCGTCATGGGATCGATATACTTGCCGTCCTTGTAGACACGCATATTACCGGATGCGATCTCGTCGATGAGCATCACGTTGCCATCGGCATCGTATCCGAACTCAAACTTAATATCGTAAAGGTCAAGACCCTTTGCCTTAAGGTCGTCCGCAACGATCTTGGTGATCGCCTGTGTCTGTGCTTTGAGAGAGTCATACTGCTCTGCGGTCATCACGCCGAGATCAACGAGTCCGTCCTTGGTTACAAGGGGATCGCCCTTTGCATCGTTCTTGAAAGTGGTCTCCACGTATGCGGGAAGATCCTGACCCTCAGTGCAGTAATCGGAATAACGGCGGTAGAAGGAGCCTACTGCTTTATAGCGGCAGATTACTTCAAGTCCCTTGCCGAACACCTTAGCAGAGAGAACCTCCATGGTGGTATCCTCAAGATTTGCGCTGACGTAGTGAGTTCTGATGCCTGCGGCATTGATCTTCTCAAAGAAATAGACAGACATACGGAGGTTGACGTCGCCAACGCCCTCGATGGTAAGTCCTACCGAGTTCTCGCCGGGATCAAACACACCGTCCTTGCCGGTGCAATCGTCCTTAAAGAGAAGCAAGCAGTTGCCGTTGGGCAGCTCGTATACGTTTTTGGTTTTTCCGGTGTAAAGCAGTTTCTTTTCCATAGTGGAAATCTCCTTTTATATTCAAAAAATTTTTGAACGAATTTACACGTCTTGGAGTGTTGTCTGTTTTGAAAAACACTCACCCATTATGACCTTCCTATTATACTACAAAATCACGCATTTTTCAATATATTTGATAAAAAAAGCGGGGGTCCGACAAAAACATTTTTGGTTTAAGCCTGACGGTTGTTATTACAATCCTTTGACGCCATATGCGTATAAGCACGATTGATTCAGCTCCACGCCGTTCATATTGATTGCTTTGATTTCAAGCTCGTCATAGGTTGTGTAATAATAGATTCCCATATCCATATTACAGCAACTGCTGTAACGTGTATATTCAAAGTCATCCGCACCCAAAACAAAGTCGGAGGCCAAGC
>JAZSGD010000215.1:0-2741 GCA_045532555.1 Eubacteriales bacterium
GCGGGCACGAATGACTCGTAGACCTCGCAATCTCCGACGAAGATCACCTGATGGGTATTCCCCGCATCGACCTCGCCGTAATACTCTGCGACGAGATTTCCCTCTCTCGACTGCGAAGCGTATTTCGGCTCGAGCGCGAGCGTTGCTGACCAGAGCAGTGCGGCAAGCACGAGCAAGACCGAAACGGCGCAAATAATTCTCTTTTTTATCATTTGTTCTGTATTATTCCAATCATTTAGTAAGCACACGGTCAAAACTGCGTGTAGATGAACTGCGAGGCATCAAATCCGATGCCGTACGAGCCGAAAATAAGTATCGCGAAGATCAAGACTGCCATACAGCCAAAGGCGGCAATCGGCTTGTCGGCAAGTCGGTTTTTAAGCGGTCTGTCGCCTCTTGACGAGATCTCGCTGACCGCAAGCATAAGCAATATGCCGATCGCGATCACAACGAACGCGCTTATATCAAGTCCGAGCGAGAGCACACCGCCCGACAAAAAGCTCTGCCAGCCCCTGCCGTCGCAGAAGATCGAGCCGAGCATCTTGAAGGTCACGGGGACGTTTCGGTAGACGTCAAGTATTCTTATAGTGCCCATGATCATAAAGGTCTGCGCGCGAAGATACAGCGTCCAAAACGCACTCTTTGTGAGCCGTGGGAAGCGCTTATTCAGCTTGTTGTACAAGGGCTGACACTCCTGCGAGATAAGTATGACAAGGCAGTTGAGCAATCCCCAGACGATAAAGTTCCAGCTTGCTCCGTGCCACAGTCCCGTCAAAAACCAAGTGATGATCGTTGCCGTGTAGACAGGCACTCGCTTGCCCACAGCGTTGCCGAGGTGCGCGCGGCTCCACTTCGAGAGCTTCTGCATCGACTTGGTGATCGAAAGCGGATAAAAGATATAGTCGGTAAACCACGAGCCCATCGTGATGTGCCAGCGATTCCAATACTCCTTGGTCGAGGTCGAGGCAAACGGACGGTTGAAGTTTTCGGCGATCTTGATCCCCATCGCCTCACCGATACCGATCGTGATGTCAATACCGCCCGTAAAGTCGGCGTATATCTCGACCGAGTACGCGATAATGAGAAACAGCACGTAAGCGCCGCCGTATTTGCCCGTATCGGAGACGATCTCCTTGATGACTATCATCACCGTGTCGGCAACGACCAGCTTTTTGAAAAATCCCCAGCAGATGCGGATCATTCCGGGGACTATATTTCCCCACTCGGCTTTATGCGGTGCGTAAAGCTGTGATGCGAGGTCGCTGTGGCGCGAGATCGGTCCTTGAACGAGCTGTGGAAAGAACGAGACGAAAAGCGCCAGACGGAAGGGATTTTTCTCTGCCTCGGTCTTGCCGCGGTAGACGTCGATGAGGTATCCCATCGTCTGAAAGGTGTAAAACGAGATACCGAGGGGTAATATCAGCGACGGAATTCCAAGCTTGACGCCGCCAAATACTCCTATCAGCGCGTTTACGTTATGGAGCGCAAATCCCGTATATTTAAGCACCGCGAGGATACCGAAATTGAGCACGATACCGACAAGCAGGATATGAAATCTTTTCTTCTTCTGCCCTGCTTTATACGCCTTGCGCGCATCCTTGTCCATATTTTCACGGTTTTCGGCGATATACGCGCTCTCGCGGCTCGAATTATTTGCCATAAGGCGAGCGACCGCGTAGGACGACAGCGTGGTGAAAACTATAAAAGGAAGATACCACGAGCCTGCCGCGAAATAGAAAATATAGCTTGCGGCGAGCAAGACCCACCACTGTGCTCTTTTCGGCACGAGATAATAAAGCAGAAGCGTCGCGCCGAGAAAGATTATGAATGAAATCGAAGCGAACGACATCTTATTCTTCGTCGAGCTTTTCGATAAGCGCCATCAGAGCCGTCGCCGAGTTGAAGTTCTCGGGGATTATCTCTTCTGCGGGGATAGAAACGTCAAATTTGTCGTTTATCTCGGTGATGAGCGTTACGATATCGAGTGAATCGAGAATTCCGTTGTCAACAAGTCCGTCCTCGGTCGCAAAATCGACGTCGGGGTGAAGATCGGTAAGTATTTCAATGAGCTTTTCCATAATTTATGCCTTTCTGTGAGAGTTATTTTAATTCTTTAGCCTTTTCCTTCATTCCCTTGCGGTCGAGCTTTCCGTTCGCCGTCAGGGGCATCTTTTCAAGGCAGACTGCCGTAGCGGGTAACATATATCTCGGCACGAGGGTTCGCATATAAGAAATTATCTCGGCTTCGGTCGCCTCGCCCGTGTAGAACAGAACGATCTTTTTCTGCTCGTCGTTATAGACGCAGCAAGCCTGCAGTATTTTATCAAAAGAAAGTGCCGCGGCTTCGATCTCGCCAAGCTCGATGCGGTGTCCCATGTGCTTGATCTGCGAATCCTTGCGAGTCATAAAGACAAGCTCGCCGTGCTCGTTATACCTTGCGAGGTCGCCCGTGCGGTAAACTATTTCGGGATATGCGTCGCAAAGCGGATTCTGGACGAATGCCTCGTCGGTCTTTTCCTTATTTCTGTAATATCCAAGAGTTACACAGGTGCCACGGATGTAGATCTCGCCCGCATCGCCTGCCTTCACTTCTCTGCCGTCCTCACCGATAAGCATGATCTCGGTGTTTCTGAAGGGCTTTCCTATCGGGATCGGCTCGCCCTCGGCAAGAGTGCGGTCTGCCCTCCAATAGCACGACATACCCGTCGCCTCGGTCGGACCGTAGAGATTGAAGAAGGTCG
>JAZSGD010000062.1:0-2581 GCA_045532555.1 Eubacteriales bacterium
CCGCAGAAAAGATATGCGTGCGAGAATTTATTGTTGGCGACCTCGTATTTCAGTATGGAGGTTATATGCTCCTGTCCCTGAACCTCGTCAAAGCTGCGGGGACGCCATTTTCTATACAGTGCCTGATGCATATTTACCTCCTTTGAATGATTTTTTTGTGATAATAAAGCAACCGTCTGTTGCAAAACGAGACCATACACCGCAAAGTCGAACCTTATCTCCACGCGATCTTCATACCCACTGCTCAAGGCAGGCACCCTCGCGGCACATCGGGTTAACCGCTTAATGCTGCTTGGTTCCCCATCTGACATGGTTCACAGCTCCCGATTGCGCAAGACCCGCCTCTCAACACAGAGGATATGACTCAATTCGTAAAGACTCAGCCCTCAAATGCGGGATCCACCCCTGCTGTAGCGGATTTCAGGTACAGGGCTCCGCTAAATCCCCGGCTGGTATGACCTCGTTTCGCAGCACACGGCTGCATTTTCAGCTATTTATTTGTCGGTCGATCAAGACCTTTATATATTATAACAGATTCTTTCCCTATTTTCAATAGGTTTTTGAAAAATTAACAATTTATAATTTTGGCAACGCAGTTGTCGGCTATCGGCGCGTCAGATCTCGGTCACGGTGTCCTCGATCTTCTTTTTGGGGACTATATAGTCGCGGTTTTCGTCGAGGCGGTATTTTACGTCGCCGTCGGCGCTGATCTCGGTGACGGTGCTCTTGTGAGTCGGGTAGCCGAAGCCGATGACACAGCTTATATCAAGGCTTTCGTCGATTTTAAGCAGATCGCGTAGCTTCTCGGCGTTGACACTTCCGAGGATGCAGGAGCCGACTCCGTGGGCATAGGCGGAAAGTGTGAGGTTGGAGGCGGCAAGTCCCTCGTCGAAGGCGGTATATTTTGATTGGAGTGCCTTTTCGGAGAGTATTGCCACGAACAGAGTCGGTCTTTCGCCTACTTTGGGTCTTCCCTCGCCGTTTGGAAGTGCTCCGCCCCAGCTTGTGATGTCGAATACACAGTTGACTGTCTCGGGGGTGCGGATATAGATATAGCGGAGGGGCTGGCGGTTCATCGCGGAGGACGCAAGCTGTGCCGCCCTTTTCATATCGGCGACGACCTCGTCGGGTATTTGTCTGCTTTCGTCAAAGCGGCGGTAGGTTCTTCTCTCTTCGAGTATTTGCATTATTTCTTGTGAGTTCATATTTTCTCCGATCTGCCGTGGGCATGGGGTTATGAGTGTTTAGCTTTTAATTTTTTTACTGCGTGTAATATCGTGTCAAGCAATACGGTAATTACAAAAAATATTGTTGTGAACATTTCCGCGTACATAAACATCGCTGTTTCCCAGCCCTTATATATATGCCCCAAAGCAGATATCGTTATAAAGCCGAAAACAAGGTGGGCGATTATCGCAGTAGCATTATAAAACAACGGTTTGTGCGAATTCCCTTTAACTACAGGATACAATGGAGCAGCAACGAGATATATTGCAAGCAATATGATAAGCGACGTTATATCCTTTACTACAGAATTTGCATAAAGGAGCATTACTGTACAACTTAATACGTTTATGGCAAGGGGATATCCAAGACATCGTATCAGCCATATTGTATTTTTACAACGTTTCATGATCGTTCTCCTTTCTTATCGGGAAATGTCGCCATTTACTTTTTGATTGGTTATCTTGTGTTTTTATTATAGCATATTTCGAAGGATTTGGCAAGGGGGGATGGTAGGATTTATTCTGATGCCTCAAAAAACCCCGAGCGCATACGGCAATCGGGGTTAGTGTAAGAAAAATTATTCAGTGAGGAGCATATCGTCCTTTTTGATCCAGCCGATCTTACGTAAGATCTCGCTGAAAAGCAAGGAGAGTGCCGCGGGGAGAACGATGCAGCAAAGGATGAGTCCTGTCCACATCATAGGTGAGGATTTCGTGTCTGCGATGATGCCGATAGGGCCGACGAGACCGCAGGTTCCCATTCCTGCGGAAACGCCCGTGCAATAAAGCTTGAAGACCATTGTGGAGAGAGGTCCGACGATCGCTGCCGCGAGCGTGGGAGGTATCCAAATGCGAGGATTTTTGCAGATATTACCCATCTGGAGCATCGAAGTGCCGAGTCCCTGCGAGATAATGCCGCCCCACTTGTTTTCTCTGAAGCTTGACGCGGCAAAGCCCACCATCTGCGCACAGCATCCGACTGCCGCCGCACCGCCTGCGAGTAAAAATCCTTCGCTCGTTCCGTTCATTACCGCAACTTCAAGGGCAGACGAGGAGAAGATCATAGCACAGATAGCCGCGCTCGAGATCGGAAGAGTGAGAATGATTCCGACCACTACCGACACGACTATGCCCATAAGCAGAGGCTGGAAGGTGGTAGCCGTGGCGATGAATACGCCGAGATAATACATTACGTAGGATACGATCGGGCAAAGCAGCCAGCTTGCCGCAAAGCCCACGGTGAGAGTAACGACGGGGGTGACGAGTATGTCGACCTTGGTCTTTTTGGATACGAGCATTCCGATCTCGCAGGCGATTATTACCGCGAAGAACGCACCTGCGGGACCTGCGCTGTA
>JAZSGD010000130.1:0-3642 GCA_045532555.1 Eubacteriales bacterium
AGACGCGGCAAGGTTCTTGTTGAGAAGATCAAGAGCAAGCTTCCCGCAAAGAAGTCCGCAGAGGCTGAGGCTGAAGAGCTTTTTGAGGAAGAGTGCGAGTGCGAGTGCGCATGCGAGATCGCAGCTGAAGACGCTGAATAATCTTGACCTTTGAGAATTTTGGGGAGTGTCCGTTTGGATGCTCCCCTTAATTTTTTGCCGCTTGCTATTGACTGAAAAGGCGATACGGTGTATAATGTATATAATGATACGTATATTTTGAGGTAGTATGAAAAAATATAAAATACCGAAGAAAAACACCGACCTGCGTCTCTACGCTGTGATGAGAAATTTAAAACGCATATTTTTCTACGCTTTGATCGTGGTCGTTATGAATCTTTCTATGTTGTCATATCTCGATAAAAGGGTCGCAGGTCTGCCTCCGATCAAATGGTGGGGATATCTTGTTTTCGAAGTGATCGTCGTTGTGGGCGGTTGGATCGTGTGCAATATGTCGCTTTTCGTCACTGATAGGTACGCTACGGGGCGGATAAAGTCGATGAAGACGGTTCGCAGCTACGGCAGGTTTTTGTCAAGAAACGCCAAAATGGACGTTGGACCTTATAACTATTTGAAGGTCAAGCTTGCTTGTAAGCATGGGCAAAGAACTGTCAGAATACAGCTTTTTGAGGATGGTTACGACGGCTATTATCGTGAGGGCGGTACTCTTGTTAAATTCAGGGGCTTGAATTATCCGCTTTGCCTTGAATCCGAGGCTGACGGCGTGCATATCTGCTCTGTTTGCGGTGTCAGGACATACGGCAAGGAAGAAAACAAGACGAGAGAGCAGTTGATTTGTGAAACCTGCAGGCATACCATTATAGACGTCAAGAATTTGGAAAAAAATGCTTGACAAAAAAAGGAGAGACTTCATTCGAGAGTCTCTCCTTTTTGCTTGTTATATTTTCATCACGAATGCGGGGCAGGGCAGATTTGCGCCGTTGCGCAGGGTGATATCGTCGGGGGTGATGTTGGTCGACATTGCGTAGCCGACGTGGGTAGGGTCGACGCCCTCGGGGACCTCTACCTTGACGGTGTAGCGCGTGGTGATGGTAGCGCGCGCCTTCTGTCTGCAATCGTATGCGCCGACGTAGAAGCCGTTGACCTCCATATCGATGCTTTCGGCAGGGGCGTGTCCCGATGCGATAAGACCTGTGTGGATATGCTCGAAGGCGATCTCGATCGATCTGCCCTCGTCCTCAAGTCTTGCATACATAGGCATAGGTGAGTTTGCCTCGGATTCGCTACCAATGCCGTACTCTCTTGCAAGTGCGAGGCTTGCTACTCGCTCGGCGAGCTCGAGCTTTCTGGGGCTGTGCGCCCAATCCTCGTAGTCGATGGGTGAGCCGAGGTCCATATCTACGGTCAGGGTCGAGTTGGGGATGAGCTTGAGCGCGTCGAACTGCTGTGTTCTCACGATGTCGTGAAAGGGGAAGAACTGCGCGCCCTCGGCACGATAATCGGAGAGCTGAATGTTGTAGAAGGGGAAGTTGAAGACGAAGCGCTCACGCTCGTCTGCAACAAGCACGGCAAGATCATGGGCGTATCTTTCGGCAAAGCGGCGCTCGATGCCCTCACTTTCGCCTTGAAAATATATCATCGCCTTGAATGGAAGCTTTAAGAAGGGATTGACGAGGGTGTTGAAGTAGCCCGCCTCCTTGACGTTAGCTCCAAACGTATATCCTTCAGAATGCGCAAGATCTTCGGGCATATATTCGCGGACACAGGCGCCGCCTGCGGCGAGCACGATGAGTCCGAGTGGGATATCGGTCATACTTGTGATCTTTTTCGCAAAATACCAGCCGAGAGCCGAGAATTCACGCGATGCTGCTTCATCGGGGCGCTTCCAGCACCACTCGGGGCGGATAATGTCGCGCTGGGGCTCGTTACAAAGCTCCTGGTTTTCGTAAACTATATGCTGAAACTGTGTGAATACGCGGAAGTTGTCGTTCTCGGAGAAGTCGACGCTTGGAGTAAGTACAAGGCAGGGCGCCAAGGGAAGTGCCGCGTTGGACTGACCGTGTATCATCCAGACGTCGCCGATGAGAATGTCATCAAAGGTGACCTTGTGTCCTCGGTCATCGTTTATCGTCATAGTTTGACCCTCCCACTCGTATCTGCGAGGAGAGAAGCGAAGCTCCCAGTTATTGTCGCTATCTACCGTTGCTTTGGCATATTCACCCATAAAGCTTGCGCTGACTGTGCTCCCCGGGGTGTCCGAAAAGCCCCATACGACGATCTCCCTGTCTCTCTGAAGCACCATGTGTGAGGAGAATGCGCCCGAGACCTTGAATTCAGGGCATTTCCACGTGCTTTTTGATATATTTTCAACCACTTTCTTTTCTGTGGTGGGCAGTGCAACTGTTGTTTCCATAATCAAATCTCCGTTGGCTTATTTTCACCTATTATTTTAGCACGGGCATGGCTTTTTGTCAATAATTTTCGTCAAACTATTGAAATGGCGGCGATTTTGTATTATAATTTATTTATCAGCTTTGAGAGGTTTTTTATGGATAAAACTATAAGATTATTTGATCAGCTTCCGTCCGAGAGCGAGTTTGAGGCAAGAGTGATTTCCTGCCTTCCCGACGGGCAGGGTAAATATGCCATTGTGCTTGACCAGACACTCTTTTTCCCCGAGGAGGGCGGTCAGGCGTGTGACACGGGTCTGCTTGGCGGCGTGGAGGTCATTCACGTTTATGAGAAGGAGAGAATTATTTATCACACGGGAGCCGAGCCGCTGGCTGAGGGCAGCCTTGTGAGTGGCAAAATCGACTTCTGCGAGCGTTTTCGCAAAATGCAGAATCACACGGGCGAGCACATCGTCTCGGGGCTTATATTCAAAAATTTCGGTTTTAACAACGTCGGGTTTCATCTTGGCAAGGATATAATGACCGCGGATTTTGACGGAGTGCTGGACGGCGAGCAGCTTTTACTGATAGAAACGCTTGCTAACCGCGCGGTGTTCGAGTGCCACGCGGTTCGCGGATACTATCCGTCGACCGAGGAGCTTGAGACTCTCGAGTACAGAAGCAAGCTTGATCTATGTGAGAACGTGCGCATAGTTGAGATAGAGGGTGTTGACAAGTGTGCTTGCTGTGCGCCGCACGTTTCAAATACGGGTCAGGTCGGGCTTATCAAGATACTTGAATGTGAAAAATACAAGGGTGGCATACGGCTTTATATGAAGTGCGGCTTTGACGCGCTTGACGGCTATCGCGTCGAATACGAGCAGAGCCGTCGCATCTCGGTCGCTATATCGGCAAGGCACGATGAGGTCGCGGACGGAGTTGATCGCTTGCTCGAGGATATTTCGTCACTCAAGGGTGAGATCGCCGCGCTTAAACGCTCGTTGATGGCTTATAAGCTTGAGAAGATCGAGGCGACCGACGGAAATATTTGCATTTTTGAGGATGCTGGGCTTGATGCGGTCTCTCTGCGCAATATGGTAAATGAGATCAAGAAGCGTTGCGGTGGCATTTGCGCCGTGTTTGCAGGTGACGACGAGGGCGGCTACAAATACATAATTGCGAGCGCCACGGTCGATCTGCGCGACCATGCGAAGGAGATAAACGCTGCTATCTCGGGTCGCGGCGGCGGCTC
>JAZSGD010000231.1:0-24835 GCA_045532555.1 Eubacteriales bacterium
ATCTCAAAGTTACGAGTGTTGCGGAGCTTATTGACCTGCTCGGGCGCGCACTGCTCAAGCCAGAACTTTGCGCGGTCAAGTCTGTCTGCAAACTGCTCGTAGGTATAGGGTGTGCCGATCTTTTCAAACACGGTCTCCAGCATAGGAACATTGAAGTCTACGATAGAGCCGAGCTGTACGAGAAGTCCCATAGGGACGGTCTCGAGCTTTCTGCCGTCGATAACGCAGTTGTACATTACCGATGCTGTATGCTCGTTAGCGGTGCCGTTGACGTATTCGTTGTACATCTTATCAAACTCGAAATACTGACGAAGGATTCCGTCGTCGAAGCAGAAGTCGAACGCTTTGGTAGGCTCGGTCTTGGAATAGAGCCAGAGGATTATTTCGGGCTGATAGAGCTTAAGCAGAGTTTCGGGGGTCATATTAAGACCCGAGGAAGAGGACATTTTGCCCGCAACTCCCTTGATTCCGATGAACTCATAGCCCTGGAAGATAGGAGCCTCGTGACCAAAGATCTTCTTGGAGATGACCTTGGAGTTATTGTAAGAGCCTGTGGGTGCGGCGTGATCCTTTCCACCCGGCTCGAAGTCTACCTGCTCGTATCTCCAACGCATTGCCCAGTCTACCTTCCAGCCGAGCTTACAGTTGAAGTTTTCAAGGAAATTGAAGTGTCCCTTATGTCCGCAACGGCAGGTGAACTCTGCCTCGGTGCAATCCTCGGAAAGAGAAGTGATAGTTGTGAAATCGGTATGACACTCGGGACAGAAGATGCTGACGGGGTAGTAGTTTGCCTTTTCGGCGTCGTGCTCCGCACGTCTTTCCTCCTCGCTCTTGGTCATATCCTTGGTCTTGAAGGAGTCGAGTATCTCAAAGATCTCGCCTCTCTTCTGCAAGGACTCGATGATATCCTTGGTGTATTTTCCCGAACGGTACATCTCTGCCTGATAGCGACAGTCGAGCTTGATGCCGAAGGGCTCGATGCCCTTGAGGAATTCCTCCTCAAAGTGCTTTGCATAGTTTTCGTGGCATCCGAACGGGTCGGGAATATCTACGTAGGGAACGCCGATATATTTATCGTATGCATCGCCGACCACTGCCTGCACGTTTGCAGGAATCTTACGGCAACGGTCATATTCGTCCCAGGAGATGAGAAGGCGAGCCTTCTTGCCCTTCTTTTCAAGAGCCTTGACAACGAAAAGTGGTGTTGCAAGATCTCTGAAATTTCCTATATGGACCGAACCCGAGGGGCTTACTCCCGCGGCGCAGACATATTCTTCTTTGTCGGGGTTGTTCTTTATTATTCGTTCAGCAATTTCTTCTGACCAGTGCATTTTTTTATCCTTTCTTATATTTAAGTACAAAATTATTCATCATATTGTAGCACACTTTTTTTCTTTTGTCAACACCAATATTACCTTTGCTGAGCTTTTGGTTGATCACTCTCGCCGATCGGAATCGACGCGTCGAATATTTCTCCTCGATTGTGCTTTCTATATTCCGAGGGCGACGTGTTCATCTGCTTTATAAAGGCTCTGTTAAAGGTTCGCAAAGTGCCAAAGCCCGATGCGCAGGAAATCTCCGTAATGTTCATCTTGGTCGTCCGCAATAATCTGCACGCTTCCGAGACGCGCAGGGAATTGACGTAATCGTTGAAGCGGATACCGAGCTTATCGCCGAAAAGGTGAGAAATATAATATTTGCTCAGGTGTATTTCTTCCTCAAGCGCGGAAAGAGAAAGATCCTTGGTGAAATTTTGCGAGCAATACTGCACGACGGCTCTCATTGACTGATTTTCATCGCTTCTTGCATGACGGAGAGGGAGCATGCCGAGGATCTCCGCGAAAAACGACATAAAATAGCCTTTCAGTAGAGTTTCTCTGTATGCCGCAGCAAAGCTTTTAGTGTCTCCAAGAATATCGATAAGCGACATTATTCTTGAATTTTTATCGGCGTGACGAATGACGGGGTCTTGTGGGTGTTCTGCCGAAATGACCGCGGACAGATCGGGGGCGAGGTCGGGGTTGACGATAAAAAGATGATATCTGTTTTTATTTTCTCCGTCCTCAAATCTGTGGATGCGGTTCGGGAATACCACAAGCAGATCTCCCGTTTTTACGTCGTAAACATCGGAATCTATATACGCTTTGGTGTAGCCCTCCTGCATATACACTATTTCTATGTGATAATGCAGGTGTGCGCCGCACTGCAACGGTTGTATAAAGTTTCCGTCGTTGCGATAATAGAAGTCCTCCGTCTTTTTTTCATATACTATCTTCACTTGACCCTCCGTTATTTATCTCTGCCTTGCATTTTTCGTTTTCTTTGTACGGAAAGCAACACGATCAGTCCGCACAAAGCAGCTCCCGCGATAGCTACGATTATTGTAACTGCGGTCGAATTACGACCGTTGCCCGACGCTCCGTAAAGCATCATTTCTTCGACGGTCAGCTCAATCTCTCCTCCGTTTTCGGACGAGAACGCGCACAGGGACACTTTCAGCTCGTCCGAGGAGCTGATGCTATCGGTAAATTCCGTTATATCAAAATAATAGGTAGCGGGTGTCGTCGAGACCTCCGCTTCTCCGACGTATACGGTACGCTCTCCACCGTCGGCAGTTGAAATTGTCAGTGCAACTCGCGCGTTCTGCGAGGACGACATGGTTATACCGATATATCCCGACGAGATAATCTTCGACGCCGACACACCCGCGTTTGTCATCGTCACATGCGCTTTATCAATATCTCCGCGAATCGTTATTGTTTGCTTCTGCACTCCGTCTTCGGCGGTCGAAGATGAAACGTTAATATCGTATGCTCCGCCCATCGCACAAAAATCCTCTGCCGCCAAAGACAGCTTTTCTTCTTTTTTCAGCAAGGATTCGGGAATCATTGTTTTGGCGCTCTGCTCAAACGAAAGCGTTATCTCTTTGTACTCTTTGAAATTTGGCATAAGGGCGCCCGATATTTTGTTTATGTATTCGCTCAGCTGATTTGCCGCGTCACTTCCGCACATCAACACCGAGTAGTAGAAATCGGCTCGCTTGTCGATTGAACCGTACAACGAGCCCGCCTCGCTGTTTGCGGCATAAAGAAAAGCGTCGAATCCCGCATCTGCCGCTTTGTAGTAGGTGTAAGAATAATATGCCGCGCGGTTGCTCTCGCTGACGCTGTTCGGCAAAGAGAGATAGTCTACTATCGCAGCTCTGCGCTCGGAGTCATACAAAAGCGGCTCTTGCGAAAGTATCTCGAAAAAGTTTGGCAGATTGTTCGTTCCTATGTAGGAATAAACGTCTCCGCTTCCCGAAAGGAGCTCTCCGACGTCATCTCCGTTGCCGAGGCTCAGCGCTATGGCAAAATTCCATTGCGCAGACGTCGAGCAGACCTCTGCGAATCTCGGCAGGAATGAAGCTATTCCGATATCGCTCGACGACGATGCGGCTTGCAGACCGTTATCGACCGAAATATACACTTGTGCATTCTTGTTATAGGCGCGGAGCTCGCTATCCGCCATCTTCGCCCAGGAATAGTATCCCGCGATGAACTCGTCCTCGGACATATTGCCCGCGTTACAGTTTGTTTTGTAATCATTAACGCTGAAACCTATTATATAATCAAGCGCAGTTCCAGATTCCTTGCTCTCACTGCCATATCTGCTTGCCAAAAACGAATAGAACGCGCCCAAGTATCTTGAATTTCCATCCGACATATTAGGCAGATAGCCTTCTTTCCCGTACGTCGCACCCGCGCAATACAACTCAGGCAAAGGATCTTTTTCATAGGTGCCGTTTTCGGTCTTCTCGGGATATTTCAAGACTGTGCGCAGATACACCTTTATTCCCAGCGCGGTAGCTTCGGATATCTTCTTATCAAGCGCTCTGACCGCCTTGCTGTCGAAATAGAAGGTTCTGTCGCCGTAGAAGTAATTGATCGCGCCGTCCTCGTAGCCTCCGAGAATAAGCTTATTCATTTCCACCTCAAAAAGAACGCTTGACGCTCCGAGGAGCTCTGCTTCATACACGTTGTCCGTGGCAAAGCCCTTGAATCCGCCCTCGGTCGCTTTGGCAGAGGACGTCGAGAATATGTCGGGGTTGGTGATATACGCCGCAGGCGATATTGCCTCATATACGGCATCCTCGCCCTCGCCTGAAACAACCCGTGCCAGAACAAACGCAGAGTTTAGCATAGAGCCGTTGTCGCCGTTAAGGTTGAATTTAAACGAAAATTTGTCCTTTACCTTTGCGCTCGCGATCACGGTATACTCTTCCAAATTACCCGTGTAGGCATTCTCTATCGCTAACAGATATACCTTTTCCTTGGCATGCTCGTCCACGTACTCGTCCGAAAGCCCCGCCTTTAACTTTACTGTTTTTTTGTTGTTTTTAATCTCCATCGACAAGATCCGATTTTCGCTTACACGCTCGTCTGATGAACAACTACTCAATGCCATAGCACACAAAACGAGGGCAAACAAGATGGTCAAACAGATGGTTCTTTTGAGAAAACTTTTCATTTTTGACTCCGATTCGATATTATTTGGTATAAGTATAACATAATCAGACAAATATTGCAATAGATTTTTTGCGTTAAATCAAAAATTTCGGGATGCAAGTCGACATTTTATATATACACCAAAAGCTTTACGGTTCTTTCAAAAAACGGGCTCTGTAGCGTTCTTTTGATTAAAAGTGCTATCAACAAGACGATTTTTGCTGTTTGGGCTTTTGAGGAGCGTTTGTTTGCGCCCGTTGTTCAGTCTTTTTGTGAATTATTTTGATTTTTTCGAGGAATAATGCCGTTTGATTATTAATTGTTACAAATATTTTTCAATGTTGAAGAATAAGTCTTTTTTTCGTTGACAATTTGTCCGCGATGTAGTATAATTAAAAAGGAAATAATAAACTCCGAAAGGACACTAGCGTGAAAGTTATTTCCATCTAGCAATGAACTAATCTTTTTCACGCACGAATTTTGCCTTTTCGGCAAAATTCATCGATTACTATTTGTGCCGCCGCAAGCGGCGGAATGGAGATTAATATGGAAAACGTAAGAATTAAGGAATTGTCGCAGATAGCTGCCAAGATTCGTCTCGGCGTTATCGAGGCTACACACGCGGCAGGCGCAGGTCATCCCGGCGGATCGCTCTCGATCGCCGACATTCTCGCCTACCTCTATTTTGAGGAAATGAACGTGTCGGTCGACGACCCCAAGAACGAGGACAGAGACAGACTCGTGCTCTCCAAGGGTCACACTGCTCCCGCTCTTTACAGCGCGCTGGCTCTTAAGGGATTTTTCCCCTTTGAAGAGCTCAAGACTCTCCGTCAGCACGACAGCCGTCTTCAGGGTCACCCCGATATGAAGGGTATTCCCGGTGTTGATATGACGACCGGCTCGCTCGGTCTCGGTATCTCCGCAGCTTGCGGCATGGCGCTTGCAGGCAAGCTCAACAAGAAGGATTACAGAGTTTACGCTATCATCGGAGACGGTGAGAGTGAGGAGGGTCAGGTTTGGGAGGCTTCTATGTTCGCCAACCACTACAAGCTTGACAACCTCTGCGTGATCCTCGACTATAACAAGCTTCAGATCGACGGTCCCGTTGCCGACGTTATCGGTCCCGCTCCCTTTGAGAGCAAGCTCGAGGCGTTCGGATACAACGTCATCACGATCGACGGACACGATTTTAATCAGATCGAAAAGGCGATCAACGACGCGAAGGCTTGCAAGGGAAGACCCACCGCCACCGTGGCAAACACCACGAAGGGCAAGGGCGTTTCCTTTATGGAAAACAAGGTAAACTGGCACGGCAACGCGCCCAAGGATCCCGACTACGCGATAGCGGTCGAGGAGCTTAACGCACAGATCGGAGGTTAACGTAATGGCAGATAAGATTGCAACAAGAGAAGCTTACGGCAAGGCGCTCGTTGAGCTTGCGGATAAATATGACTACGTGGTGCTCGATGCCGATCTTGCAGAGGCAACGAAGACCGTGATGTTTAAAAAGGCATATCCCGACAGATTCTTCGATTGCGGAATCGCAGAGGGAAATATGATCTCTGTTGCGGCAGGTCTCGCGGCGGCAGGCAAGATGGCTTTTGCCTCCTCCTTTGCGATGTTTGCGGCAGGCAGAGCGTTTGAGCAGGTGAGAAACAGCATCGGTTATCCTCATCTTAACGTAAAGATCGGCGCGACTCACGCGGGTATTACGGTCGGCGAGGACGGTGCGACTCATCAGTGTCTTGAGGATATTGCTCTCATGAGAACTATTCCCGGAATGACGGTCATCAATCCTGCGGATGCAGTTGAAGCAAAAGCGGCGGTCGAGGCGGCTATGCAGACCTACGGTCCTTTCTATCTTAGATTCGGCAGATTTGCTTGTCCTGTCGTCACCGAGGGACACAAGTTTGAGGTTGGCAAGGGCATGCAGCTTCGCGACGGCAAGGACGTTACCATTATTGCTACCGGCTTTATGGTACATCTTGCGCTTGAGGCGGCAGAGACACTTGCGGCGGAGGGAATTGATGCGAGAGTTATTAATATTCACACCATCAAGCCTCTTGATAAGGAGATCATTCTGAAGGCTGCGAAGGAGACAGGCGCGATCGTTACTGCCGAGGAGCACAGCATTATTGGCGGTCTTGGCTCTGCTGTTGCGGAGACCGTATGCGAGGGTTGCCCCGTTCCTATGCTTCGCGTTGGCGTTGAGGACAGATTCGGAAAATCCGGAAAGGTGCCTCCGCTGCTTGAGGAGTACGGCTTGACTGCGGCGAATATTGCTGATAAGGTCAGAGCGGTTGTTGGGATGAAATAAGGCATTCGACTTTATTGCTTGTCAGAACAACATAAAAAAAAGAGGATACGAAATAAATGAAAAAGCATATACAAAAAATCGCCCAAATAACTGTTGCTTCGCTCATATCTACGATCATATACATATTCACCATTGGCATCGTATCAATGCTCTTGCAAAGTGTTGCCGAAGACTTTATGAATGCTTCCGGTATCTTGTGGATAACTTCATTATTGTTTGTCGTTGTTTTTTCCTTATCACTAATCAATACATTGTATAGAAAAAACGACAATGGGGAGAAAATCGCACTCGAAGACTATAAGACAGGATATATAGGCATTATAAATGATATCAAATTGTTGTATAAACGCGAAATTAACTTGTTATATTATTTTTTGTTTATTAATGGCGCATGCTGGATTATAACATATATTGATAAGCTGATTTCTGCCAAAAAAACCTTTTCAGCAATATTTCTTATCTATTACCCTCTGAATTGTCTTAGCGTTGTACTTCCTACTTGGTTAAACAGTGTATTGGCATATGCATTGGGCTCAATTTTGTGTTATGCTATTTATCTTTTGACTTATGCGCTTGTTCGCAAAAAATGGCACAAGAAATGGACCGCTAAAGAAAAGTAAAAATGTTGCGTAAACCTAAGTTGTTTGCAAAATCGCGAATTCGAGCATACGGAACAAAAAATTGAAAAGAGAAGCATCAAAAAGTGAGGATGCTTCTCTTTTTTTGCGTTTTTTCAAAAAAATATTAAAAATTTTTAATTTTTTCCAATTTTCCTCTTGACAAGCTTGACTTTAGGTGATATAATATTAAACTGCATTATAATCGCTTGTACTGCCCATTTTTGAGTACAAGCCAGTCAGAATTTGACAAAATCCGTCAATTTGTATGGGTTTGTCCAAGTTCGGATCATAATTCTTTGAATGGAGTGATTGATTTAATGGTCAATGTAAAAGAGCAAAAACTCGGAAAAAACACGAGAATGTCCTTTTCCCGTTCACGATTCAATCTGGAGCTTCCCAACCTCGTTGAAATCCAGACTAAATCCTTTGAATGGTTCCTTAAGGAAGGACTCATGGAAGTGTTGCGTGACGTTTCCCCTATCACCGACTACTCGGGTAATCTTTCGATAGACTTCATTTCTTATTCTATCGATACCAAGCCCAAGTATCCCGTTGAGGAGTGCAAGGAGCGTGACGTTAACTATGCTGCGCCCTTGAAGGTAACTGTTCGTCTTACCAACAAGCAGGCGGGTGACGTAAAATATTCCGATATTTATCTCGGTGATTTCCCTCTTATGACCGAAACAGGCACCTTCGTTATCAACGGTGCTGAAAGAGTTATAGTTTCCCAGCTTGTCCGTTCTCCCGGTATGTACTATTCCTCCGAGGTAGACAAGACAGGTAAAAAGACTTACGCGGCTCAGGTTATCCCTTACAGAGGTGCTTGGCTTGAGTATGAAAGCGATATCAACGGAGTTATGTACGTTCGTATAGATAAGAACCGCAAGCTCCCCCTTACCGTTCTCGTTCGCGCGTTGGGTCTTACTCACAGAGAAGATATCTTTAAGCTGTTCGGCGAGGACGCTCGTCTTATCGCTACGCTCGAAAAGGACGAGAGCGAGAGACTTGCCGCTGAAAACGGTACCGATCCCTCCATTGAGTCGCTTAAAGAAATATACAAGAAGCTCCGTCCCGGCGAGCCTCCTTTGGTTGAATCCGCACAGCAGCTTCTTCACAACCTTTTCTTCGATGCAAGAAGATACGACATCTACAACGTTGGACGCTACAAGTTCAACAGCAAGATGGCTATTCATTCGAGAATCGAAAACCGCAAGCTCGCTGAGGACGTTGTAAGCGTTCTTACCGGTGAGGTCCTTTACGAAAAGGGAACCGTGCTCTCGCCCGAGATGGCTATGGTTGTTGAAAACAACGGAGTCAATGAGGTTTCGATCGAGCTTGAGAACGGTGATATAATAAAGGTAGTTTCCAACAACACCATTTCTGCAGAATGCGTGCTCGGATTTGATCTCGCAGATTGCGGAATCACCGAGAAGGTCAGCCTCCCCGTGCTTCGTGAGATCATCGAGGCTTGCGAGGGCGACGTTGACGCTATCAAGGAAATGGCTAAGGAGAGAATTGCTGATCTTTGTCCCAAGCATATTACCGTTGACGATATCTTCGCAACTGTAAGCTATCTTCTCAACCTGACACACGACGTCGGTTGCGTTGATGATATCGACCACCTCGGAAACAGACGCGTTCGTTCTGTGGGCGAGCAGCTCCAGAACCAGATGCGTATCGGCTTCTCGAGAATGGATAAAATAGTAAAGGAAAGAATGACCACTCAGGACAACGAGAAGCTGACCCCTCAGGCGCTGATCAACACCCGTCCTGTTGCTACCGCTATCCGCGAGTTCTTCGGTTCGAGCCAGCTTTCTCAGTTCATGGACCAGAACAACCCGCTTGCAGAGCTTACTCACAAGCGCCGTCTTTCCGCGCTCGGTCCCGGAGGTCTTTCTCGTGACCGTGCTTCCTTCGACGTCCGTGACGTTCACTACACACACTACGGCCGTATGTGTCCTATCGAGACCCCTGAAGGTCCTAACATCGGTCTTATTTCCTATCTTACAACCTACGCTCGCATCAGCGACTACGGATTTATCGAAGCTCCTTACCGCAAGGTCGTTCACATTACCGGCGAAAACGGAATCGTTGAGCACAAGGTGACCGACGAGGTCGTTTACATGACTGCGGACGAGGAAGACAAGTACATCGTTGCTCAGGGTAACGAGCCTCTTGACGATGAGGGACACTTCATCAACAAGAAGATCACCGCCCGCGACAAGACAGAGATCATGGAGGTTGACGTTTCCAGAGTCGACTTCATGGACGTTTCGCCTAAGATGGTAGTTTCTGTCGCTACCGCGTGCATACCCTTCCTTGAGAACGACGATAACTCCCGTGCACTCATGGGATCTAACATGCAGAAGCAGGCAGTTCCGCTTCTCATTACCGATTCTCCTATCGTTGGTACGGGTATGGAATACAAGGCGGCAGTCGACTCGGGTGTAGTCGTTGTTGCTAAATATGCAGGTACCGTTGAAAGAGTTGATGCAAACAGCATCACTATCGTAAGAGACGACGGTCACAAGGACGTTTATTCTCTGATCAAGTTCAAGAGAAGCAACCAGTCCAACTGCGTAAACCAGAAGCCTATCGTTAAGCGCGGTCAGAGAGTAGAAGAGGGAGAGGTCATTGCAGACGGTCCCGCTACTTACAACGGCGAGGTATCGCTCGGTAAGAACGCTCTCATCGGATTTATGACTTGGGAAGGTTATAACTACGAGGACGCAGTTCTTCTTAACGAAAAGCTCGTAAGAGATGACGTTTATACATCTATTCATATTGAAGAATATACACACGAGGCTCGTGACACCAAGCTCGGCCCGGAAGAGATCACTCGCGAGATCCCCAACGTCGGCGACGACGCGCTTAAGGATCTTAACGCAGAGGGTATCGTCAAGAAGGGAACCGAGGTAAGAGCCGGCGACATTCTTGTCGGTAAGATCACTCCCAAGGGAGAGACCGGGCTCACCGCAGAAGAAAGATTGCTCCGTGCGATCTTCGGTGAGAAGGCAAGAGAAGTTCGTGATACCTCTCTCCGTGTTCCTCACGGTGAGTCCGGTGTCGTTGTTGACGTAAGAGTATTCTCCCACGAGGCAGGCGACGAGCTTCCCGCGGGCGTCAACAAGGTAGTTAAGCTTTACATCGCACAGAAGAGAAAGATCTCCGTTGGAGATAAGATGGCAGGTCGTCACGGTAACAAGGGTGTCGTTTCTCGCATCCTTCCTCCCGAGGATATGCCCTTCCTTCCCGACGGTACTCCTCTCGACATCTGTCTTAACCCTCTGGGCGTTCCTTCCCGAATGAACATCGGTCAGGTGCTTGAGGTCCACCTCGGCATCGCGGCTAAGAAGCTCGGCTGGAAGATCATGACCCCCGTATTCGACGGTGCTAACGAGCAGGATATCGCAGAGTGCTTGCGTATGGCGGGCTACTGCCGCGATCTCTTCCCGAACGAAAATCCCGAGGGCAAGGATCTTTACGAGGAGCTGGTCGGCGAGGACGGCAATAAGTCCTACCGCAAGCTTACCGAGGAGGAAAAGGCTGACAAGGATTACTGCGAAAGCCTCAGACTCAAGGAAAAGCTCAAGCTCTTCGACGGTAAGATGAAGGTTTACGACGGTCGTACCGGCGAGCCCTTCGACAACCCCGTCACAGTTGGTATAATGTACTACCTCAAGCTCCATCACCTCGTTGACGATAAGGTTCACGCTCGTTCTAACGGTCCTTACTCTCTCGTTACTCAGCAGCCTCTCGGCGGTAAAGCGCAGTTCGGCGGTCAGCGTTTCGGAGAGATGGAGGTTTGGGCTCTCGAGGCTTACGGTGCAGCTTACACGCTTCAGGAAATACTTACGGTCAAGTCCGACGATATCAACGGACGCCGCAAGGCTTACGAGGCTATCATCAAGGGTCAGAACATTCCTACTCCCGGAGTTCCCGAGTCCTTCAAGGTGCTTGTTAAGGAGCTTCAGGCTCTCGCTCTCGACGTTCGCGTATTTGACAAGAACGGTGAAGAGGTCAAGCTTTCCACCCTGTGCAACGAGGACGAGGCTCCTCGCTACTCCGGAAAGCCCTTGACCGATCTCTCAGAGCTTGGCTACGTAGACGCTGACGAGGACGAGCTCCGCAAGTCCTTCCAGTTTGAAGACGAGGACGGCAATCCCATAGAGCCCGACGAGGACGAATTCATCGAGGAAGACGACATCTTCGGCGGTGACGATTCCTACGAGGACGACTCGGATTTGTTCTAATTAGCTATTAATACCTCGGCGGAGCTTCCGCCGAGGTGAAAGAACAAAATTTTTAATTACAGATTACAGTTAGGAGAACAGCTGTGGAACATAATGAATTTTCATCTATAAAAATAGGTCTGGCATCTCCGGAAATGATCAGAGAATGGTCTTATGGCGAGGTAACCAAGCCCGAGACCATAAACTACAGAACCCTCAAGGCTGAGGTTGGAGGTCTTTTCTGCGAGCGCATCTTTGGTCCTCAGAAGGACGGAGCTTGTGCGTGCGGAAAATACAAAAACTCTCATTCCAAAGAGGTCCGCAAGTGCGAAAAGTGCGGAGTTGACGTCACCACCAAGAAGGTAAGACGTGAGAGAATGGGTCACATTGAGCTTGCAGCTCCCGTTTCTCACATCTGGTATCTCAAGACCATTCCTTCCAAAATGGCGTTGATACTCGATATGTCTCCCAAGCAGCTTGAGCAGGTGCTTTATTTCGCAGAAAACGTAGTTCTCGATCCCGGTGCTACTCCTCTTGTAGCCGGAACCGTCCTCTCGGAAAAGCAGTATATGGAATACCGCGAGATGTACGAGGATGAATTCCGCGTTGGAATGGGTGCTGCCGCTATCAAGGAGCTTCTTGCCAACATTGACGTTGAGGCTCTCGCGCTCGAGCTCAAAAACGAGCTTATCACCGCGACCGGTCAGAAGAAAGCTCGTCTTATCAAGAGACTTGAGGTAGTCGAATCCTTCAGAAAGTCGGGCAACAAGCTCGAGTGGATGATCCTTGACACCATTCCCGTACTTCCTCCGGACATTCGTCCTATGGTTCAGCTCGACGGCGGACGCTTCGCTTCCTCCGACCTTAATGAGCTTTACAGAAGAGTTATCAGCCGTAACAACCGTCTTAAGAAGCTGCTCGAGACCAAAACTCCCGAGATCGTCGTAAGAAACGAGAAGAGAATGCTTCAGGAAGCGGTAGATGCTCTTATCGATAACGGCCGCCACGGAAAGGCTGTTACCGGTTCCTCCAACCGCGCGTACAAGTCTCTCTCCGAGATGCTCCGCGGTAAGCAGGGACGTTTCCGTCAGAACCTGCTCGGTAAGCGTGTCGACTATTCGGGTCGTTCGGTTATCGTCGTAGGTCCTTCGCTTAAGATCTATCAGTGCGGTCTTCCCAGAGAGATGGCACTTGAGCTCTTCAAGCCCTTCGTTGTCAAGAGACTTACCGAAATGGGTAAGGCTACCAACGTCAAGGACGCTCAGAAGAAGATAGAAAGAGTACATCCCGACGTTTGGGACGCACTCGAAAACGTTATCAAAGAGCATCCCGTGCTCCTCAACCGGGCGCCCACGCTTCACCGTCTGTCTATTCAGGCGTTTGAGCCCGTGCTGGTTGAAGGCCGTGCGATCAAGCTTCACCCTCTGGTATGTACCGCGTTCAACGCAGACTTCGACGGTGACCAGATGCCTGTCCACGTTCCGCTTTCCGCAGAAGCTCAGGCAGAGGCGAGATTCCTTATGCTCTCCGCTAACAACCTCTTGAAGCCCATGGACGGCCGTGCCGTTGCAACTCCTACTCAGGATATGATCCTCGGCTCATACTACCTCACCATGATGAAGGAAGGCGAGCCCGGTGAGGGAAGTGTATTCAAGGACTACGACGAGGCTGTTATGGCTTACGAAAACGGCGTTATCGGACTCCACTCCAAGATCAAGGTCAGAGTTGAGAAGGAGATCGACGGCGTTATCAAGTCCAAGGTCATAGACACCACTCTTGGACGCCTTATATTCAACAAGCCTCTTCCTCAGGACCTCGGCTTTGTTGACAGAAGCAATCCCGACAACCAGTTCAGCCTTGAGATCGAATTCGTCGTTAAGAAGAAGCAGCTCGGTCAGATCATCGACTACTGCATCAAGAAGCACGGAAGCGCAGTCTGCGCGAACATGCTCGACGAGATCAAGGCTATGGGTTACAAGTATTCTACCAGAGCTTCCTTCTCGATCTCTGTTTACGATATGACAATTCCTTCCGAGAAGAAGGATCATCTCGCTCAGGCGCAGAAGGACGTTGACAAGATCTCCAAGCACTTTATGCGAGGCGAGCTTTCCGAGGAGGAAAGATACACCTCGGTCATCAGAATCTGGAACGACACCACCGAAAAGGTCACCGAGGCGCTCAACGCTTCCTTCTCGACCTACAACCCGATCAAGATCATGGCGGACTCCGGTGCCCGTGGTTCTATGACTCAGATGCGTCAGCTTGCCGGTATGCGCGGACTTATGTTCTCTGCAACAGGTAAGACGATGGAGATCCCGATCAAGTCAAACTTCCGTGAGGGTCTTAACATTACCGAGTACTTTATGGGTGCTCGTTCCTCGCGTAAATCCCTTTCCGATACCGCGCTTCGTACCGCAGACTCGGGTTACCTTACCCGTCGTCTCGTTGACGTTGCTCAGGAAGTTATCATCAGAGAAGAAAAGTGTGACACTACCAAGGGTGCTTGGGTCAACGAAATTCTCGATGACAAGAACGTTCTCGAGCCGCTTCAGGACAGAATCGTCGGCCGTTACACCATGGGTCCCGTTATCCATCCCGAAACCGGCGAGGTCATCGTTGACGATGACGTTATGATCTCCGACGAGATGGCTGATAAGATCGTTAAGGCTGGTATCGACAAGGTTTATATCAGAACAGTTATTCAGTGTCATGCAAAGTACGGTATCTGTGCTCACTGTTACGGCGCCGACCTCGCGTCCGGCAAGCCCGTTAATATCGGTGAAGCAGTAGGTATCATCGCTGCGCAGTCTATCGGTGAGCCCGGTACTCAGCTTACGATGCGTACGTTCCACTCCGGTGGTGTCGCAGGAAGCGATATTACCCAGGGTCTTCCCCGTGTTGAAGAGTTGTTTGAGGCAAGACAGCCCAAGCGTGCTGCTATCATGGCAGAGCAGGCAGGTACGGTTCACGTACAGCCCGGCGACATTCCCGGCATGAACGTGCTCACGATACACGCAGACAACGCTAACGGAGAATTCACCACTCAGGATTACAAGAAGATCGACGTTCCTTACGGTACTCGTCTTGCTATCAACGACGGCGACCACGTTGAAGTCGGTGACGCACTCACCGAGGGCAACAAGGCTCCCGCTGATATCATGAGAATTCTTGGTCTTGACGCAGTTTACGAGTACGTTATCAAGGAAACTCAGAAGGTTTACCGTTCTCAGTCCTGTAACGTTAACGATAAGCACATCGAGATCATCGCTCGTCAGATGACCAGAAAGATCAGAGTAGAGGACAGTGGAGACACGGATATGCTGCTCGGAGCTATGGTCGATATGGTTGATTTCGAAGAAGAAAACAACAAGATTAAGGCAAGAGTTGCCGCAGGTGAAGAAGAGCTCAAGGAGGCCGTCGGCGCTCCCGTGCTCCTCGGTATCACCAAGGCGTCCTTGCAGACAGAATCCTTCCTCTCCGCAGCGTCCTTCCAGGAGACTACCAGAGTTCTCACCGAAGCAGCTATCAGAGGTAAGGTCGACAATCTGCTCGGTCTTAAGGAAAACGTTATTATCGGTAAGCTGATCCCTGCCGGAACAGGTATGGGTTGCTACCATAACATCGACGTTTCCAAGGCAGATGATCCCGAGACCGATCCCGAAGGCAACGGCGTTGTTGCTGACGCAGATCCTCAGGAAACCCCTGCAGATTCTGAAGCAGTTTGATTAATTTAATCATTTTTTAAAAAAATTCCCTCGCGAATCCACAAAAATGGCTTTGGCGAGGGAATTTTGACCAATAATACTCGTTGATGTTTTGTGTTTTTGTGCAAAACAGAGAAATTTTTAACTATTTCTTATGACTCTTGACAAAAATTCGCGTCAATGATATAATTAGTTGGTGTGCAAATTCCCGAACAAGGGGATATTGCGCTCTTTCGACGGCAGATACGCAATCTCTTGCGTCTGTAATATAAACATTAAATCTTTTAAGAAGGAGGAAACAAGGAAGAATGCCAACCTTTAACCAGCTCGTCAGACAGGGTCGTCAGGACAAGACTTATAAGTCCAAGGCTCCCGTGCTTCAGGTAGGTCTTAACACTCTTACCAACAAGGCAACTGACACTCCTGCACCTCAGAAGAGAGGCGTTTGCACAAAGGTATCCACCACCAGCCCTAAGAAGCCTAACTCCGCGCTCCGTAAGATCGCCAGAGTAAGACTTACTAACGGACTTGAGGCGACAACCTACATTCCCGGAATCGGACACAACCTTCAGGAGCACTCTGTAGTTCTTATCAGAGGCGGAAGAGTACGTGACCTCCCCGGTGTACGTTATCACATCATTCGTGGTACACTCGATGCTCAGGGTGTAGCAAACCGTAAGCAGAGCCGTTCCAAGTACGGCGCAAAGGCTCCCAAGAAGAAATAATTCTTGAGGATCATCGCAAACGTTCAGTTTGCAAACAACTAAAGGTAAATAATAAAGCATATTCAGCTCGTTTCGGTTATTCTATTTTAATGTTTATGTTAACCAGGCGCACGCTACAGAAGTATTGCTTTTGAGTACCTATGATTTCATTTTTTAAATTTGATGAAGGAGGGAAGTACAGTGCCAAGAAGAGGTCGTATATCCAAAAGAGACGTATTGCCGGATCCTATGTACGGAAGCAAGCTCGTAACAAAGCTTGTTAACAACGTAATGTATGACGGCAAGAAGGGTGTTGCTCAGACCATTGTATATGATGCATTCGCTATCATTGAAGAAAAGGTCGGTCAGAACCCCCTTGAAGTATTCGAAGAAGCGCTTAACAACCTCAAGCCCGCGCTTGAAGTTAAAGCTCGCCGTGTAGGTGGTTCCACCTATCAGGTTCCTATGGAAGTTAGACCCGAGCGTCAGCAGACTCTTGCTCTGCGTTGGCTCGTAGGTTATTCCAGAAACCGCAGCGAAAGAACCATGGCTGAAAGACTTGCATTAGAGATCATCGATGCAAAGAACAGCATGGGCGGCGCTTTCAAGAAGAGAGAAGAAACACACAGAATGGCAGAAGCAAACAAGGCTTTTGCTCACTACAGATATTAATATCAAGGAGACCATTAAATGCCTAGAGAATATTCACTTGAAAAAACAAGAAATATAGGAATCATGGCTCACATCGACGCCGGAAAGACCACAACGTCCGAGCGTATCCTGTTCTACACGGGTAAGACCCACAAGATAGGTGAAACTCACGAGGGTGCGGCAACGATGGACTGGATGGTCCAGGAGCAGGAGAGAGGTATTACTATTACCTCCGCTGCAACAACTTGCTATTGGGCTCGCTCCGAGTTCCACGACGATCCCGTTGCAACCAAGGCGAACACACACCGTATCAACATCATCGACACCCCCGGCCACGTTGACTTCACCGTTGAAGTTGAGCGTTCGCTCCGTGTTCTTGACGGTTCGGTTACCGTTCTCTGTGCAAAGGGCGGCGTTGAGCCTCAGTCCGAGACCGTTTGGAGACAGGCGGACAAGTACCGCGTTCCCAGAATGGCATACGTTAACAAGATGGACATTACCGGAGCTGACTTCTACCGTGTCGTTGACATGATGAAGGACAGACTCAAGGCTAACGCAGTACCGATCCAGCTTCCTATCGGCAAGGAGATGACCTTCAAGGGTATCATCGACCTTATCGAAATGAAGGCCGAGGTCTACTACGACGAGCTTGGTAAAGATATGAGAACCGAGGATATCCCCGAGGATATGCTCGAGCTCGCTCAGGAATACAGAGACGCTATGGTCGAGGCTGCCGCTTCGGTTGATGACGATCTTATGGAAAAGTTCCTGATGGAAGAGGAGATCACCAAGGAAGAGCTTAAGGCTGCGATCCGTAAGGCGACTATCGATAACAAGATGGTCCCCGTCGTTTGCGGTTCCTCCTACAGAAACAAGGGCGTTCAGAAGCTTCTCGACGCTATCGTTGATTTCATGCCCTCTCCCGTTGACGTTCCCGCGATCAAGGGTATCGACGTTGACAGCGGTGAAGAGTGCGAAAGACCTTCCGACGACAACGCTCCTTTCTCCGCACTCGCGTTTAAGATCGCTACCGACCCCTTTGTCGGTAAGCTTTGCTTCTTCCGCGTTTATTCCGGTCACCTCAATGCAGGTGAGACCGTTCTTAACTCCACCAAGGGTAAGAAGGAAAGACTCGGACGTATCCTTCAGATGCATGCAAATGACAGAAAGGATATTGACGAGGTTTACAGCGGCGATATCGCAGCAGTTATCGGTACAAAGAACACTTCTACCGGTGATACCTTCTGCGACGAGAAGCATCCTATCATTCTTGAGAATATGGAATTCCCCGAGCCTGTTATAAGCGTCGCTATCGAGCCTAAGACTCGTGCGGGACAGGAAAAGATGGGTATTGCTCTTTCTAAGCTTGCTGAGGAAGACCCCACATTCCGTACCTACACAGACGAGGAGACAGGACAGACGATCATCGCCGGAATGGGTGAGCTTCACCTTGAGATCATCGTTGACAGACTTCTCCGTGAGTTCAAGGTAGAGGCTAACATTGGTAAGCCTCAGGTTGCTTACAAGGAAACTATCCGCAAGCAGGTTGACCACGAGTGCAAGTATAAGAGACAGTCCGGTGGTTCCGGTCAGTACGGTCACGTTAAGCTCATCGTTGAGCCCAACGAGCCCGGCGCAGGATACACCTTCGTTGATAACGTTAAGGGCGGCGCTATTCCCAAGGAATACATTCCCGCTGTTGACGCAGGTATTCAGGGCGCACTTCAGTCCGGTGTACTTGCAGGCTACAACGTTGTTGACATAAAGGTTACCCTTTACGACGGTTCTTACCACGAGGTCGACTCCTCTGAAATGGCGTTCAAGATCGCAGGATCTATGGCTATTAAGGAGGCTATGAGAAAGGCTGATCCCGTTCTCACCGAGCCTATGATGAAGGTTACTACTATCGTTCCCGATGATTATATGGGCGACGTTATCGGTGACTTCAACTCCCGCCGCGGTCAGATCCAGAAGATGGAAGCAGGCAACGGCGTTCAGGAGATCCTCGCTTACGTTCCTCTGTCCGAGATGTTCGGTTACGCAACCGACCTTCGTTCCAAGACTCAGGGTCGTGGTCTCTACTCCATGGAGCCCAGCCACTTCGAGCAGGTTCCTAAGTCCATTCAGGAAGAGATCGTTAAGGCAAGAAGCACCAGAGGCTGATATTCACACCTTTTTCGTGAAAAAGGTGTGCCAAAAAGCTTCCACGAGGATAGTTGGTATTACAGACAGTTTATTTAACTGTACGGTGGAAGTAAAAAGCCTTCACGGATAAGTGAAGGGAATAATCTTAAAACCAAAAAAGAAAAATAAATCTAATTTATACGGAGGATTTTTAAAATGGCAAAGGCTACATTTGAAAGAACAAAGCCCCACGTAAACATTGGTACTATCGGTCACGTTGACCACGGTAAGACCACTACAACCGCAGCTATCACCAAAGTTCTCGGTCTCGCAAACGGTAACGTTGAGTTCATGGCTTATGACCAGATCGACAACGCTCCCGAGGAGAGAGCAAGAGGTATCACAATCAACACCAGACACGTTGAGTACGAGACTGACAACCGTCACTACGCTCACGTTGACTGCCCCGGCCACGCCGACTACGTTAAGAACATGATCACTGGTGCTGCTCAGATGGACGGCGCTATCCTCGTTGTTGCTGCAACCGATGGCCCTCTCGCACAGACCCGTGAGCACGTACTTCTCGCTCGTCAGGTTGGCGTTCCTGCAATCGTTGTATTCATGAACAAGAAGGACCTCGTTGATGACGATGAGCTTCTCGAGCTCGTAGAGATGGAGATCAGAGATCTTCTTAACGAGTACGAATTCCCCGGCGACGACCTTCCTGTCGTTTGCGGTTCTGCTCGTGACGCTCTCGAGTCCACCAGCAACGACATCAATGCTCCTGAGTATGCTTGCATTCTCGAGCTTATGGCTCAGGTTGACGCATACATTCCTACTCCTGACCGTATGGCTGACCTTCCCTTCCTTATGCCCGTCGAGGACGTATTCTCCATCTCCGGCCGTGGTACTGTTGCTACCGGTAGAGTTGAGAGAGGTACCGTTAAGGTTGGTGACGTTATCGAGATCGTTGGTCTTGAGGAAGAAAAGAAGAGCACTACCGTTACCGGAGTTGAGATGTTCCACAAGCTCCTTCCCCAGGCAGAGGCTGGTGACAACATCGGTGCACTCCTTCGTGGTGTAGCTAAGGACGAGATCGAAAGAGGTCAGGTTCTTTGCAAGCCCGGCTCCATCAACCCCCACACCAAGTTCGTTGGTCAGGTTTACGTTCTTACCGAGAAGGAAGGCGGCCGTTCCAAGCCCTTCTTCGCAGGTTACAGACCTCAGTTCTACTTCAGAACTACCGACGTTACCGGTGTTATCGAGCTTCCCGCAGGCGTTGAGATGTGCCGCCCCGGCGATAACGTTGATATGACTGTTGAGCTCATCAAGCCCATCGCTTGTGAGAAGGGTCTTCGTTTCGCTATCCGTGAGGGTGGTAGAACCGTTGGTTCCGGTGTCGTTTCCGATATCATCGCATAATTATCTTAGATAAATTTCGTATTCCTTCGTTGCTCCTCGAAAGCGGCTCGATGTAGAGAACTACATCTTCGCCTCGCTTTCTGCGGTGCGCCTCGGACTGCAAAATTTCTCGTCGATAAATGACGAACAATTTATAAATATAGAAATATAATTATAAATAGACAAAAGAGACCCGGCGGGTGTCCGCCGCGGCTTTTAAAATAAAATACTGTCAAATTTATTTTTGGGGATTGGTGAAATTCCATACCGGTGGTTTTCGCAAAATTGCGAACATATACAGTCCACGAACGCGCAACGAAATTGCAGTGCGCGCCGACAAGGTGAGATTCCTTGACCGACGGTTGTTTGTGAGGGCTATGAGGTCCACACTACGAAAGTCCGGATGAGAAAAGATAAATTTCGATTTTTTTGCGCTTATTCTCGCACTATGTCGATTTTTTCATCCCCCCTTATCGAGAAAGGGGATTTTTTTATGTCTAATTTAACTTCAAGGCAGAGCTCTGCCCAAAAAATCAAAAAACTTTGTATGGCGGCGCTGTTCTGTGCGTTGGCGATCGCCTCAACCTACATTATGCACATCAAGGTAATGTTTCTGACCTTTGACGCAAAGGATGCGGTCATTACCATCGCGGGTCTTCTTTTCGGCCCGATATATTCAATCGCCATCTCCCTTGTCGTATCGCTCGTTGAGTTTATAACGATCGGTGACGCCGGATTTTGGGGTTTCCTTATGGATTTTCTGTCAACCGCGATCTATTCTACGGTCTGCGCGTTGATCTACAAATATAAAAAGAACATCAAGGGTGCGGCGATCGGTCTTGTGTCGTCGATCTTTGCGATGACGGCATTTATGCTTCTTTTCAACCTGTTTATCGTGCCGATATATTCTGCCTCTACAACCGAAGATGTTGCAAAAATGATACCTTCTTTGTTCTTGCCCTTTAATCTGACCAAGGCAACACTTAACGCGGCTATTGTGCTGATCCTTTACAAGCCGGTTTCGACCGCGCTCAAGGCGGCGAAGGTTTTGCCGTCTTCGACGAAATTTGAGGAATCAAAGGTTGCTTGTGAGCAGAGAAAGAAGAAAAATCTTATATTCAGTTTGGTCGTAACGGCGGTCGGACTTGCTGTAGCTGCACTTTGCTTTGTCGTATTTTTCGTGTTCCTGCACGGTCAGATCGCATTTGGATAAGGCTTAGCGGCTTTATAAAGGAAAAATATTATGAAAAAAAATAAAACTTTCGTGCTTCAAGCGATACTATGGGCTATCCAGGGATTTATCGTTGGAATCGGCGCTATTTTGCCCGGTGTCAGCGGAGGAACCTTGTGTTACGCATTTGGAATCTATGATCCCGTGCTTGACGTACTGTCAAATCCTATAAATGGTCTCAAAAAGCATTGGAAAATGATGATCTTTGTCATTCTTGGCGGCGGTTTAGGATTCGTTGGTTTTGCGGGAGTAACGAACTGGCTTCTTAATCTCAACGAAGCCGTTGTGCTCTGCGTTTTCGTCGGACTTATCGCGGGAACGTTGCCTGACATTTGGAAGGATGCAGGCAAAAAGGGGCGCGGAAGCGGCTCATATATCGGTCTTGCAATCAGCTTTGTCACTATTGCCGCTGTGTTTTACGTATTCAAGAGCGTTTGGCATCTAACGATAGCGCCCACTCTCGTAGGATGGCTCATTTGCGGACTGTTATGGGGGTTGAGCTTTATAATTCCCGGATTCAGCTCCTCAACCTTGCTTTTGTTCTTTGGAATTTACGAAAAAATGTCGGAGGGAATATCCTCTCTTAATTTCGGCGTGATCATTCCGTTGGGACTGGCTATGCTTGCTACACTTTTGCTTTTTTCTCGGTTGATGAAGCTTGTATTTGACAAGTTTTACTCGATCGTATCTCACTGCGTGCTCGGATTTGTTGTTGCAACCACGCTTATGATATTGCCATCATTTGTAACCGAATGGTATAATATCCTCATATACATCGGGTGCATTATTGCGGGGGGTGTGGCATCCTTCTTCTTCTCCAAGCTTTGCAACAAGATAAAGCCCGAATAAAATGTTGAAACAAAAAATGATTGTATGACAAAACCTATTGACAAAATAACGGTGTTGTGATACAATACTATATGAAATAAATATCTTATCAAGAGTGGTGGAGAGACAGGCTCTATGAAACCACGGCAACCTATCTTTTAAGAAAAGGTGCCAATTCCAAGCAGATAAGGCAATTTCGGAGTGTATAGCTCTGCTTGTTTGTCTGCAAGCAGAGCTTTTTATTACAAAAGGGTGTGGTCAGAATGGAAATAATCGCAACGAAATCAAGCAAAAGGTTCTCTCCAGTGATGCAACTCATTGAGGGAATTATTACACTGTTTTCTTCGCTGTTATTTGTCTGCGGTTTTATTTATATGATAACCGCAGGAGGTGTAGGTGACCCGATTGAGACCGCCAAAGGTGTTCTGATCTTTGGAATTCTTATCATTTCCTTGTGCGCAATAGGGTACTATTTCGTTTCGAGATACCTTCTTTGGCGGAAGCTGCCACAAGCAGTTGCGGAATTTGACGGTCATTATCTCTATATTCACGGAAAAAAAGAAACAAAAATCCACGTTCTCGACTTAAAAAATGCCAGAGTGATGAATGGCGTCCGCCACCTTCGTCATGACGTATTCATTTATTTGGACAGCTCAAAAAGGATTGTCGTTCCGTTTACGGCAGACACCGGTGAGACAATAGGCAGGCTTGAAAGAATAGTTGCCTCAATAAAAGTTTAAAATTTTAGTTATATATATCGAAAAGAAAGGTAAAGTAATGAAAAAAGTATTGTTTACATCCGAATCGGTAACCGAAGGACATCCCGACAAAATTTCCGACAAAATTTCCGACGCTATACTTGACGAGATGCTTCGTCAGGACCCCAACTCCAGAGTTGCTTGTGAGACCTTTTGTACTACGGGTCTTGTAAGCGTTATGGGAGAGATAACCACCGAGGCTTACGTTGATATTCAGGCGGTTGTCAGAGAAACGATCCGCGAGATCGGATACACTCGCGCAAAGTTTGGCTTTGACTGTGACTCTTGCGCGGTCATCAGCTCGATTCACGAGCAGTCCCCCGACATTGCCATGGGCGTTGACAAGTCCTTTGAGGCGAAAGAGGGAACCGACACCGATGGTCTTGACACGGGTGCGGGTGACCAGGGCTTGATGTTCGGTTACGCTTGTGACGAGACTCCCGAGCTTATGCCTCTGCCTATTTCATTGGCACACAAGCTTGCTCGTCAGCTCACCGCTGTCAGAAAGGACGGAACTCTTGATTATCTCCGTCCTGACGGAAAGACACAGGTCACCATCGAGTACCACGATGACGTGCCCGCAAGAGTTGACACGATCGTTATTTCTTCTCAGCACAGCGACGCGGTAACTCTTGAGCAGATCAGAGCAGATATTATCAAGAACGTTATTGATCCCATCGTTCCCGCTTCTCTTATGGATGCGGAGACCAAGATATACGTCAATCCTACGGGCAGATTCGTTATCGGCGGCCCTGCGGGTGATACCGGTCTTACCGGAAGAAAGATAATCGTTGACACCTACGGCGGATATGCGCGTCACGGCGGCGGTGCTTTCTCTGGTAAGGATCCCACAAAGGTTGACCGTTCCGCTTGCTACGCGGCAAGATACATTGCAAAGAACGTAGTTGCGGCTGGTCTTGCAAAGAAGTGCGAGGTTCAGGTTGCGTATGCTATCGGCGTTGCTCGTCCCGTGTCGGTCATGATCGACACATTTGGTACGGCTATCGTTGACGAGGCAAAGATCAGCAAGGCTGTAGAGGAGCTTGTTGACCTTCGTCCTGCGGCAATAATCCGTGATTTCGATCTTCGCAAGCCGATATATTGCGATCTCGCGGCTTACGGTCACATGGGAAGAGAAGACCTTGACGTTGCTTGGGAAAGACGCGATCTTGCCGAAAAGCTCAAGAAGGCTTGTCTTTAATATAAGATAAATTAACTTAAACCGCCGATACGGCATACCCTTATGTAAAACACTTATGGAGGTATGCAGATGTATTTGCTTGTTCAAATCATCGTTTCCGCATTGGCGGTTTTAGGGTTTTATTTTCTGCTTAAGGTTATTGTCGGTCGATTGTTTTCGGGGTGCTTTATCGCCGCGGCGGTGATAGTTGAGCGAATCGAGCAGCTTGAATCTCTTGATATTATGATATCCGAGGCCTCGTCCGCCGTCCTTTTTGCAAGAGGCAGGCGTGTGGCTGTGATCATCTCAAGGGAACTGCTTGAATCCTGCTCACAGTCCGAGAAAAAGAAAATAAACGAGATCTTGGATAGCGTTGGAGCTGAAATTTATATTTTTTAGAATTTTTAGAGAAAAGGAGGTCGTTGAAGTCGGATCGTAGCCATGTCGTTCTGTGAGCCAAGGAGTTGTTCCTGAGTATTGTCTTCCTAAGACCGCTTGGCCTCCGACTTCGACCTCCTTTTCTTTAAAAATTCTAAAAAATATAAATTTCAGCTCCAACGCTATCCATGGTCTCGTTTATTTTCTTCTTCTCGGACTG
>JAZSGD010000057.1:0-6633 GCA_045532555.1 Eubacteriales bacterium
AAGCTCGCTTTTGTGCATCGAGCAGGCTAAAAAATACGATTTTATGTATGCGACGGTGGGTATTCACCCCGAGGACGCGCAAACCAAGTGCAAGTTCTCTCCAGACGAGGAGATTTCACGAATAAAAACGCTCGTTTGTGATGAAAATACACGAAAAGAGAACAAAATAGTTGCTATCGGAGAAATCGGCTTCGACTACTATTGGCAACCCGTGGATAAGGAGCTGCAGCGCGAATATTTTGAAAAGCAGATGGCTTTGGCGGCTGAATTTGAGCTCCCCGTTATAATTCACGACCGCGAGGCTCACGGTGACACCTTTGAATTATTATGCAAATATCCATCGGTGAGAGGGGTGTTGCACAGCTGCAGTATGAGTGCGGAAATGATCAGAGAAATGGTCAAGAGAGGCTGGTTCGTATCGTTCTCGGGAACCGTTACCTTCAAAAACGCAAGCAGGGTAAGGGAAGCCTGCGCCGCCGTGCAGCTTGATCGGATTTTGATAGAAACCGACGCGCCCTATCTTGCCCCAGTTCCGCACCGCGGAAAAATGAATAATTCGATGTATATGCAAAATACCGCCAAAGCAATCGCAGACGTATTTTCTCTGCCTTATGACGAGGTCGTACGAAGAACTTGCGAAAACGCACGTGAGCTGTTTGGGATTTGATCCCTCCGACTACGAAAGAGCTGGTTTCAGCTTAAACGCGGCGCCGAAATTTCTACTTGACACGTCCGCGTTTTTGGTGTAAAATAAACATACATAAACTAACGGAGGATCTGATATGCCAACCTTAGCGACCTATAAAATAAGTACGAAGGGCAAAAACCTTCACCTTCGCGTTGTAAAGGGACATTTTGCAACGAGCCATTCTCATATGAACTATTACGTCGACGTGACCCTTCAAAAATCTCGTCTTTCCGAGGCGAGTGCGGTTGCAAAGGAGCTTTCCGCTTATTACAAGCAAAACACAATAGTTGATACTATCCTCTGCCTTGACGAGACCCAGGTGATCGGAACCTGTATGGCTACCGAGCTCACAAAGGGCGAATTTATGAATATGAACGCGCATCAGACGATCTACGTCGTTACCCCCGAGCACACGTCGGGCAGTCAGATGATCTTCCGCGACGGACTTGCTCCGATGATACAGGGTAAGCATGTGCTAATTCTTGCCGCATCCGTTAACACCGGATATACCGCAAAGGCGGCTGTTGAGGCGGTTCGTTATTACGGCGGTATAGTTGTGGGAATAGCATCAATATTTGCAACGGCGGATTCCTGCCTGGATATTCCCGTTCGTTCTGCCTTCAACCCCAAAGACCTTGAAGGCTACAGCATCACGCCCTCTCACGAGTGCCCTATGTGCAAGCGCGGGGAGAAGATAGATGCCTTAGTCAACAGCTTTGGATTCTCTAAGCTTTGATAAGACAGATTATAATAACACAAGCCCACAGCTTTCCAACGGTGTAGCTGTGGGCTTATTTGATCAATAGCGGTTTTTGTGTGCAAAATGCCCAAAATTGTTATAAATGTACAAAATTTGCCTTACAACTTCTACAAATAGAGCAGAAAAAGTTTAGGGCAAATTATTGAAAAGACGAGCAAAATATTGTATAATAAATAGTGTGAATGTTTATTTATTGGCTTTTGGCGAATAGATTGTACATAAGGCAAAACTTACGAAAGGACCCACACGCGTGGGTAAAAGGACCAAAACAATGGCTCAGTACAACACAAAACAAATCAGAAATATCGCTCTTGCAGGACACGGCGGAACAGGAAAGACCTCCCTTGCAGAAGCTATGCTTTATGTTAGCGGCGGAACAGACAGACTCGGAAACGTTCCTGACGGAAACACCGTTTTCGACTACGACCAGGAGGAGCAGGCAAGAAAGTTCTCCCTCTCCGCATCCACTGCTTATATTTACTGGAAGGACGTTAAGATCAACGTAATCGACACCCCCGGTTATCTCGATTTCGAGGGAGAGGTCAACCAGGCGGCAAGAGTTGCCGACAGTATGATCATCTGCGTTGACGGTAAGGCAGGATTGGAAGTCGGTGCAGAGCTCGCTTGGGACAAGGCGGTTGCAGCAGGCATCCCCAAGGCATTCTTCATCAACAAGTGCGACAACTACGACGCTCACTTTAACGCAACCTTTGATCAGCTCCGCGAGAGATTCGGTAAATCCCTCTGCCCCGTATTCATTCCCGTAGGTAAGAACGGCAAGGATATCACTATGATCGACCTGCTTGATATGCAGTCCTTCGTATACGACGACAGCGGCAAGAGAATTCCCACCGAGACCACTCCTGAACTCGAGGCAGCTGCCGAAAGCTACAAGGAGGTTCTTTGGGAGGCTGTTGCAGGTACCAGCGAGGATCTTATGATGAAGTTCTTTGACGGCGAGCCCTTCTCGAAGGAGGAATGCGTTGAAGGTCTTCACCAGGGTATTATCGACGGCACTATCACCCCCGTATACTGCGGTGCGGCAACCAGACTTTGGGGCGTAGTCGCTATGATGGATTCGATCGCGGCTTCCTTCCCCAGACATACCGCTAAAAAGGTTGAAAAGAGCGCTGCAGGCGAAGATATCACCATCGACGTTGAGGGCGATCCCGCGATCTTCGTATTCAAGACAGTCGCTGACCCGTTCGTTGGAAAGATGTCCTTCTTCAAGGTTATGAACGGTTCCGTTAAAAAGGATTGGGTTCTCAAGAACTCCAGAACCGGCGCAGAAGAAAAGCTTGCTCACATTTACGTAATGAAGGGTAACAAGCAGGTAGAGGTCGACGAGCTTATGTGCGGCGATATCGGTATGGTATCCAAGCTCTCCGACACAAACACCAACGACACCCTTTCTCGCTCGGGCAAGGTAGAATACAAGCCCGTAAGCTACGCTACTCCTTACTATTGCAAGGCTATGTATCCTCTCACCGCGAAGGATGAGAGCAAGATCTCTCAGGCTATCGCGCGTATGACCGAGGAGGATATGACTCTTAAATATGAAAACAACCCAGAGACCA
Source organism: Eubacteriales bacterium (assembly GCA_045532555.1). Classification (GTDB taxonomy): domain Bacteria; phylum Bacillota; class Clostridia; order Oscillospirales; family CAG-272; genus SVTX01. Next base: position 3,026 of record JAZSGD010000057.1, read on the forward strand.
AGCAGCAGCTCATCTACGCTATGGGCGAGATGCACCTCACCATTCTTGCGGCTAACCTCAAGAACCGTTTCGGCGTAAACATCAAGTATGAGACTCCCGCTATTGCATATCGCGAGAAGATCACAAAGACCGTTGACGTTGAAGGTAAGCACAAGAAGCAGAACGGCGGCTCCGGTCAGTACGGTCACGTTTGGATCAAGTTCTCTCCCTCCGAGGAAGAAGGACTTACCTTTACCGTATCGGTCGTCGGCGGTGCTGTTCCCAAGAACTTCAACCCCGCAGTTGAAAAGGGTCTTCAGGACTCGATGCTCAAGGGCGCTTACGGCTATCCTATGACCATACTTGCGGCCGATCTTCACGACGGCTCTTACCACGACGTTGACTCCGATGAATTGTCCTTCAAGACCGCGGCTTCTCTTGCATATAAGAAGTGCCTCGAGCTTGCAGGTCCCGTTCTTCTCGAGCCCGTTGGTGACCTCGACGTAACCGTTCCCGAGTATATGGTCGGTGACGTTATGGGCGACCTCAACAAGAGACGTGCGGCAGTTATGGGTATGGATGCTTGCGAGGACAAGGAGGGTTATACCACCGTTCACGCTATGGCTCCTAAGGCTGAGCTTGCCGACTATCCTACCGTTCTCCGCGCTATGACGCAGGGACGCGGCGTATTCGAGTATAACGTAACCGGTTACGATACCGTTCCTCAGAACGTTGCCGCTAAGGTTACAGGAAAATAATATGGGTTAATTGTGGGGAGGAGGAAAACTTCTTGAAAGAAGATTACCCCCTCCCCACACCCCTCCTCCTTTCAAGAACTTTCCCCGATATAATATAAGAGGGGCAAAGTGCTACTTTCTACGGGAAATAAAAAGAGAAGGCAGGGCTGTTCGTAAATGAACGGCTCTGCCTTTTTGTTTATGCGGTTTCCTTGGGTGTTTTAATTTTTATAGACGTCAGTCCGCTTTTCATAACGAGCTTTCGCAAAAGTTTATTATACATAAAGGGTCTTTTGATGCAACGCATAGCGACCTTGGCTTTCAGCTTTCGTGTTTTTCTCTTGTAATAGCGGTGGATAGTTTCTACTTTTTCTGCAGAATAGCGGTTGAAGGCATCCGCCAGCATCTCGCCGCTAAAAAGCGCGTAGCTTATCCCCTCGAATGAGCTCGGGCTGATAAAGCCTGCCGCTTCGCCAAGCAGAAAAGTCCCGTTTTTGCCTCGGAAAATTCCACCTGAAAGTCTTGGGCGCGACACAAGGCAAGCTTCGGTCCTCACGGGGTCACTGAAAGCATTGCTGTCGACGAATCCGCCATCTACAAGCTTTTTCTTTTGCTCCTCGAAGGCTTCGCGGCAGCCCTTTCGGTCAAACGCGCCGCCGAAGATCAGCATTCCGTCCTTGAAAAATATCCACGAGCATCCCGAGGAGGTCTCGTTGTCAAATATACAGGAATAATAGGGGTTTGTTTCTCCCGCGGGGAACCATTGCTGTATGGCTACGTATTTTGGAAGCTTCTTATCCTTGAAAAGCGACAAACGCACGTTGCTTGACGCTCCGTCTGCGCCCACTATCCACTTACAGCTTAGCTTTTCGCCATCTACAAGCTCTATTTCATATCCCGAGTCGGTTTTTGCGACTTTTTTACATCTGCCGTTTATCTTATCCACGCTTGGCGGTATCAGACTTTTGAAAAATGAATCGAGCCCCTTGCGATCGACGTTCATATAACTTCGGCGATAGTGTCGAACGAGGTTATTCGAAAGGTCGATAGTTCTTACCGAAAAAAGCTGCGGGGAAGCAAGAATTTCTTTTGGTAGACAGAGGTCATATCGTGCGAGAATATCCTGCGCATCGGGGGAGAGCAGACCTCCGCAGACCTTGTCGTGATCGGTCGAGCCGTCGATTATCAGGGCTTTATATTTTTGGGTATCCAGAAGTCGCGCGAAATTCGATCCCGCAGGCCCTGCGCCGACGATTACAACGTCATATTCCTTCATTTTTCTCCTCCAATCGCTTTTTTCTCGGTTATATTTCAATTATACCACCCGAGGTCGGCCTTGTCAACGACATTTGGCGACGGTCAGTGCAACATCGTAAAAAATTTCATTCGACAGCCTGTTGTGACAAAATTTGCGCGTCACACGTGATAAAATGTATAAGAACACACCCTTAAGGGAGAAAAACATAGAAAGGAAAATTTACAGAATGTGTGCGGCGAGAGACAGAAAGCCGGGATTTGACAGCGAATTTACGGGGACGGTATTGAAAATAAAGCTCAGAGGGGAGATAGATCATCACAGTGCGGTCGCGGTGCGCTCCGCTATCGACGATATGATCCGAACGAAGCGCCCCGCGGAGCTGATAATAGATATGTCGGCAGTTGATTTTATGGACAGCTCGGGACTGGGGTTAATCATGGGCAGATATAACACGATAAAGGAGATCGGGGGCACGGTAAAGGTTGCCGATCCTTCTCCGTCAATAGAAAAGATAATGAAGCTTGCGGGGCTTGAGAGAATAATCAAGATAGTCCGCTTAACTCAAAAAAATCAAGAAACCGTGACTCCTATGATGCCTGCGGCGGCAGCCACGGCCAATGCGGTGCAGTCAAGCACAGCTTACAATGAAAGCAAGACAAAAAACGTAAAAGAGGTAGACAAAAAATGAAAAAGGGAAGATTTAACGGCGCGGTGATAAACAAAATGCAGCTTAAGCTCCCCGCGCTCTCGGCAAACGAAGGAATGGCAAGGGCGGCGGTTGCGGCTTTTTGTGCACAGCTTGATCCTGCCGCGGTGGAAATCGCAGATATAAAATGCGCGGTTTCAGAGGCGGTGACCAACTGTATCGTTCACGCATACAAAAACCGCGACGGGTGGATATATATAACCGCGTCATTACTTGAGGGCAGAATTGCCAAGATTGAAATAAAGGATCGCGGTTGCGGAATCGAAGACGTAAAGGAGGCAAGGCAGCCTCTGTTTACCACCGACGCGGCAAGTGAGCGCAGCGGAATGGGATTTACCGTTATGGAGAGCTTTACCGACGCTATTCGCGTCACCTCAAAGCCCGGGAGGGGAACTAACGTTATTATGTACAAGGCGTTCGGCGAACGCGGAGATATTTAAGATTACATAGTCGGGGTCTTAGCCTGACGGATTCACTCCGCGGAGGAAAAAATGGAAGAATTAACGAAGATTTCGGATCAGGGCGCGATCGAGAGCAAGGATGAGAGATATTTGCGCAATCGGTCGCTTATTTGTCGGGCGCAGGCGGGAGACGAGACTGCCGCCGAGACGCTTATCATCGAAAACACGGCTTTGGTCAAGAGTATTGCGCTCAAGTTTCGCGACAGGGGCACAGAATTCGAGGATCTTATGCAGATCGGCACGATCGGAATGCTTAAGGCGATCAGGAGCTTTGATATAGAGCGTGGAACTGCCTTTTCAACCTACGCCGTGCCCTTAATCATCGGAGAAATACGGCGACATCTGCGCGATGACGGGCTTATCCGGGTCAGTCGAGGATACAAGCGCACGGGCATTACGATCATGCGCGAAAAAAATCGTATCATGACCGAGGAGGGCAGGGAGGCAGGAGTTGCCGAGCTTGCCGC
>JAZSGD010000063.1:0-2631 GCA_045532555.1 Eubacteriales bacterium
ACATGGCTACGATCCGACTTTCCGCATAGGCGTCGCTTTCGGTGTGATGATAGCGTATCTTGGCTTTGACTCTCATTTTTCCTTCAAGTTTGTCGAAGGGAATGAGGTTTATGCCTTTTATTACAACGGTATTTGTGAAAAGCTTGTCCTCGTCGGCAAGGGTGACGGTGTTTTTCTCTGCGTCCTTTGCCGCAACGAAAATGTGCCGTCCCATTGAGATCCCAAGTCCCTTGCGCTGACCGATCGTATAATGGATCACACCCTTGTGTCTGCCGAGAATATTGCCGTGCTCGTCGATATAATCTCCCTCGGGAAATGCCTCTCCGCGCTCATTTTCAATGAATGCTGCATAGTCACCGTCGGGCACGAAGCAGATGTCCTGACTGTCGCTTTTGTGTGCAATTACAAAACCTCGCTCCTCAGCCATCTTTCTTATCTCAGGCTTAGTGAGCGAGCCGAGAGGGAAAAGCGTGTGAGATAACTGATGCTGGGAGAGCGACCAGAGCATATAGCTTTGATCCTTCTTTTCATCTGTAGCTTTTCTTAAAAGAAAGCGTCCGTTTTTTTCTTCTATTTGAGCGTAATGTCCCGTTGCAACGAGATCTGCTCCGCGTGCAATCTCCATATCAAGCAATATGCCGAATTTTAAGAGTTTGTTGCAAACAATACAAGGATTTGGCGTTCCGCCCGACACGTAGGTGTCGATAAAATCCTTGATTACAGTGTCGCGAAATCTGTCCTCAAGATCGTAAACTGTGTGTGTGATGCCGAGTCTGTCGCAAACTGCTTTTGCATCGGCAATATCGTTAAGGGCAAGATCCGTGCCGTCATCGGTGATCTTCGGACAGAGCTTCATCGTAACTCCGCTGACCTCGTATCCTTGCTCAAGAGTAATCAGTGCCGCGACGGCGCTGTCAATTCCGCCACTCATCGCAACAGAGACTTTTTTCTTTTCTATCATAGTTTTTCCTTTATTGCCAGTTGTATTTTGTCAGCTCGCCTTGTTCCTGCATATCCTCGAAATCTCTTTGACGAAGTATCTCGTATACCGCAATAGCGACCGAGTTTGAAAGGTTAAGGGAACGCAAGCCGTCTCTCATCGGGATACGAACGCAAGTGTCGGGATTGGCGTAAAGAAGCTCCTCGGGGAGTCCCTTGGTCTCCTTGCCAAACATTATCCACGCATCGTCGGGATAGGTTACGTCTGAATATTTATGCTTTGCTTTAGTTGAAAAATAATATACCTTCGCATCGGGGTGCTTGGAGTAAAAATCATCCAGACCGTCGTAAAAGGTTATATCGAGCTTATCCCAATAATCAAGTCCCGCGCGCTTAAGCTTTGCGTTATCGATTTCGAATCCCAAGGGGCGTATGAGATGAAGCGAGGCGCCGGTTGCGGCGCAGGTGCGAGCAATATTTCCCGTATTTTGCGGTATCTCGGGCTCGCAGAGAACTATATTGATACGTGACATTCGTTCTGACCTCTGAAAATGTAATTAATTACTCTAATTATATATCACCAACATCTCTTTTTCAAGTGTTTTACGAAAATTTACAAATATAGGTTGCTTTGGAGCAAATAATATAGTATAATATAATTTAAAATGAGTAACTATGGCTTGCGACGGAAAAGTCGAAGCGAAAATTATAAATAATCACTCGAAAGGAGTCGTTTATGGGACTCGGAACAAAAATTTTTGGAACTTACAGCGATCGTCAGATAAAGAAGCTTGAAAAGATCGCTAATCAAATAGAGGCATTGGCGGATAAATACTCCGCAATGACCGACGAGGAGCTCAAGGAAGTAACCGTAGCCCTCAAGGGAAGACTCGCGGCAGGAGAAACGCTCGACGATATTCTCCCCGACGCGTTTGCGGCGGTAAGGGAAGCCGATTGGCGAGTTCTCGGCAAGAGACCCTTCCACGTTCAGCTGCTCGGCGGTATTATACTCCATCAAGGTAGAATTGCCGAAATGAAAACCGGTGAGGGTAAAACTCTCGTTGAAACTCTCCCCGCATATCTCAATGCTCTTGCGGGAAACGGCGTTCATATCGTAACCGTAAACGATTACCTTGCGCGCCGTGACAGCGAGGAAATGGGCAGAGTTTACGGCTTTATGGGACTTACTACGGGACTCGTCGTTCCCGGTATGAGCAACGCTGAAAAGCAGGCGGCTTATCAGGCGGATATAACCTACGGAACAAATAACGAGTTTGGCTTTGACTATCTCCGCGATAATATGGTCGTTTACAAGGAGAGAATGGTACAAAGAGGTCACGCATTTGCTATTGTGGACGAGGTCGACTCGATCCTCGTTGACGAAGCGAGAACTCCTCTTATTATTTCGGGCGCAGGCGACGAGCCGACCGATATGTATGAGAGAGCCGACCGCTTCGCTCGCACGCTCCGCAAGCTTGTAACCAAGGAGATCGACACCAAGGAGGAGCAGGACGATATTGATGCAGATTATATCGTTGACGAAAAGGCGAGAAACGCCGTTCTCACCCCCCGCGGTGCGCGCAAGGCTGAAGCGTTTTTCGGAGTTGAGAATTTCACCGATCCCGAGAACTCCGATCTCATGCACTATGTAAATCAGGCTATCAAGGCACACGGCACAATGTTCCGCGATCA
>JAZSGD010000121.1:0-1523 GCA_045532555.1 Eubacteriales bacterium
ATCGCGTGGTGGTCTGATACCTTTTTACTGTCAAGCATACGGGAGAGGTCGGGGGCAAATGACGCGCCTTTCATAAACGGGAGCTTGACAGAGAGCAAAGCGGCGACGCTTGCCGCCGTCTCGCTCATATCCTCCGTCAGATATGTACTGTCCGTTCTCGGATAGGTAAGCAGACGCTTTACATAGAGAGCTTGCGCGAGGTCAAGGGTCTGCCTTGCTGTGTAGCCGTACAGCTTGTTTGCTTCTCGCTGTAAGGTGGTAAGGTCAAAGAGCTTGGGCGGCGCGACGGTCTTTTTCTCGCGGCTGACCGATACGCAAACCGCGCTTGAAGCTCGGCAAACGTTTTTGAGTTCTTCGGCTTTTTCTTTGTCGGAGATCCTCGCGCTTGCCGCTTCGGTTCCTTCAAGTTCAAGGCGTACAATGTGGTACTTTTCTTTCTTGAAGCTCATAATCTGCGCTTCGCGGTCAACGAGCATTTTTAAGGTCGGCGTCTGCACCCGTCCCACGTTCAAGGTCTTATGATACAGACAAGAGAAAAGACGTGTCGCATTGATACCGATAATCCAATCTGCCTTTGCGCGACATAGCGCGGAAGAATAGAGCGCGTCATAGTCTGCGCCGTTCTTCAGATCGGCAAATCCCGCGCGGATAGCGTCGGCTTCCATAGAGGAAATCCAAAGACGGCGCATAGGCTTTTTACAGTTCGCCACGTTATACACAAAGCGGAAAATTAGCTCACCCTCGCGCCCTGCGTCGCAAGCATTGACGACCTCGGAAACGTCGGCGCGGTGTATAAGCTCTTTTAGGATTTTGAATTGCTTGCCCTTGTCGGCGGCTACGGTGTACTGCCATTCTTTCGGGAGAATGGGAAGCGTATCATAGTTCCATTTTGCGTACTGCCCGCCGTAGGCGTCAGCCGCCGCAAGTCCTACCAAATGACCGACACACCAAGAGATTAGATAACCGCCGCCCTCGATATATCCCTCCTTTCTGCCGCTTACTTTCAGCGCGGCGGCGATATTCTGCGCGACGCTCGGCTTTTCTGCAATTACAAGGGTATAACTCATTCTTCGGTGTCCTCCGTATCGTCGGTATCGTAGTTCATTTCGTCGGCAATTTCTTCAAGGGCTTCGGTGTATTCCTCGTCCTCGTCGTATTCGTCATATTCAAGCTCGGAAAGCTCGGCACTCTGCGGCTGTTTGTTCTTGTGCTGTTTGGGCTTTAACACCTTGAAATAGTAGAAGATCCCGCCGCCGGCAAGCGCGATTACAACGACAACGGCAATGACTACACCCATATTCAAGCCGCTTGGGGCGGGCTGTTCGGTGTCGCCTGCAGGTGGGTCGGTATCATCGGGCGGCGTTGCTTCCGCACCCGCGCACTCGGTCATAGCCGCAATACATACGGGGCAAGTGGTGTCAATGTCGCCAACGGCGCATTTATCGGTACAAGTACACTCGGCGGGGGCAAGGGTGATTTCTTCATCGGCTAAAATTGCCATAAGGTCGGCTTCGTCCACTTGG